>JAIRWR010000090.1 GCA_031268885.1 Synergistaceae bacterium | reverse complement strand
GTAACAAAATATTGGATATCTTTGGCCGAATTGCCGAGATCCCCCAACATGTCGTATCTCTCGTAATCTCTCCCACCCAGAGAAGACTTAATCTTCTCGAGATCTGGGTCGCCGCCGATGGCGACGTAGATTTCTTCCCCTGTTTGCGGCTTGGAGAAGAGGTACTCATATCGTCCGATGTCTTCGTGAATTTTCTCCTTGATAACAGCGCCCCTGAGCATTTCGATGACCGTTTTGTACGCATAGAACGACTGCCGTTTTTCGAGATTATCGTCCAGCATGAAATAATAGCTACCCGCCTTGGCACTTTCATTAAGATCATCATTTTTGGTTGAATTTACCCCTCCCAGATAATATAAAGAATAACCGCGAAACCCATTCGCTAGGGCGTAAATTGCCTTACCAGCCGTATTTTTCGCCTGCTCTGCTTGTTCCAACTCTGTAGCATAGTCACCGCTCTCGTTCAATAAAATTTTACCTGGCTCAATTTCGCTAGAAGGAACGTTGAGTTTGTATTTACTGTGCAGAGTATCAATGTCTCCGTGACTGTGGATTGCCACGTAATCAATCGTTCCGTCTTCCAACATTGGCTTGAACGCGTCGTAGAAGTCACTATTTTTAGTGTCGATAGTCAAACCACCGTTGATCACTCTAAACGAGGACGATACATCTTTAATCGACAACGCCCCCGCGCTCAAAATATCCAGATAATCCGACGTCGTTCCAGACCAAAATTGTTTTTTTCCGATATCTGCTTCGTTCAGGTCCGGTTCGTTCCAAAGTTCCATGATGATATTGGCGTCATATTCTTCGCTCTCTTGCGCGGTTTTTTTGAGGAAATCCTCCCAGTAAGCAGCTATGGGCGGGGTAAAATAACCGTTTCCATACTTGTATTCTCCATTCTCGTCTAATGACTTGTTCCGCGCCCATTTGGGCGCGTCGAGAATTACCCAGTCCAAAGTAATATCCCTTGATTTCAAGTCGCCAAGCAATTGCGTCATATAGCCCATGTTAGTTGCATCCAGGGATTTGTGATCTCCCTTATCCGGCATCAGATCTATAAAACGGTGGCCGTCCCTGATCATGTTCACGCCGAGTTCGTCAATAAGGTCCATGAAAATTTGATAATTCTCTTGATAATTTTCTTTCGTATTCTGCTCTGAGACAACTCCAAACGCTCCGTCCTCCCACCATAATCTCCTAAAGTGGGTCTCGATGCCGAAGAGAAAATCTTTTTCTCCCGCGCTTGCTTGATAACCGCATAAAAAATTAAACCCCAGCAACATCCACAAGAACAAAGCGACAATATTGTGTCTCCGCATGTGAGAGGCCTCCTCCAATTTTTTAATTCATCCGCGATAAGCACAAACTTGAGTAAGCTCTGATGAGTTAATTCTAAAGCCTAATTTAAGGTATTTCCCCTCCTCAGCATACGTAATATATCCCTATACGCTGGCTTCTGAAGGCATCCATGCCAACGGATCTGATGTCACTCTCGCCAACGGCCAAAAGCGCCTGCCTTATCTCCGCATCCTCGGATTCGGCATTTTCGCTGTTAAATTGATCGATCAGATCTTTGACTGCCGCGTTCATCGCGGCATACACCCTGTTGTTTTCGGTATCAGACGACTCGCCGAATCCAGTATAGATGTCACAGTACGTTCCGTTTGAAACCGAGGAGGGAACGGCAACGGTTATGGACGAATACGTTGTCCCTCCGTCTGAGCGGTTGATTATCTTTCCAAGCGGTCTGTCGTTCCACAGCAGGATGTTTATGTCCATTCCGGTTTTCGTTATCGATTCCCTGCACCTGTTCTCCAAAGATTCCCTGTTTTCGTCAGGCATTTTCTCATCCCTCTCTTTTAATCTGCATGTGATACAGTACGTTTATCGACATGAGTCTCCCTCCAAGTTAACTTTGAGATTTTGAGTCCTGGATAGATTCTCGTGTCTTCTCTTTTTTGTCTACTACTACGCTCGCAAATTTCGGATGAACCATATGTTCACTTTATACACCCAATGGGCGCACATTGGCAAACGATTTTATAGTATGCCGGCTCAGATAAATCAATTTCATCCCCCCTGAAACCGCAGGTTACGCTATAATGACTGAGTACGGCATCGGATTCTGAACAGCGCCCTCTCTGTCGATTTGTAACTATTCGGCGGCGCGGCAAGAGAACTAAAGAAGATGGGGAAGAATGACGAAATATAAGTTATAGAGAAAAAATTAAGGAGAGCTGATAGACTTGACAGGCTGGTTGATTGCCGAAAATGTTCGGCTGGCCATTAAAAATATCCAGCTTAAAGGCCGAAAATGCCGATGAAGTACAGATCATATCCACCGATGTGGCAATACTGCCTTAGGGCAAAGAGCGACAAAATATATCAGGAGGTGTCTCAATATGAGGCGGAGGTTTGTGTTTTTCGGAGCGCTGGTATGTTTGTTTGTGTTGTTTGGGTTTGCCGCTTGCGGTCTGGCAGCCGAGAAGAAGTACAAGATCGCGACGGTTGTAAAGGTCGACGGCATCGCATGGTTCGACCGCATGAGGATAGGCGTCGATGAGTACGCCAAAGAGACCGGACACGATCTCTGGATGGTAGGTCCAGCAAAGACCGACGCCGCCGAGCAGGTTCAGATAATAGAGGACCTGATTGCGCAGGGCGTGGACGCGCTCTGCATCGTTCCCTTCTCCGTAGAGGCTCTCGAACCGGTGCTCAAAAAGGCGCGTGACGCCGGCATCGTCGTGATCTGCCACGAGGCGTCCACTCAGGAGAACGTCGATCTTATAATAGAGGCGTTCGATAATTACGCTTACGGCGCGAACATAATGAAGGATCTCGGCGCCAATATGGGCGGTAAGGGCGGCTATATCTGCACCGTCGGAAGCCTGACGTCGAAGTCTCAGAACGAGTGGATAGACGGCGCGATAGCTTATCAGAAAGAGAATTTCCCCGACATGTATGAGGTAACACCGCGCATAGAGACCTATGACGACGCCACGGTGGACTATCAAAAGATCAAAGAGGCTCTTGTGGCGCACTCCGATCTAAAGGGAATATGCGGCGGTCCGATGCCGACGTCGGCTGGCGCGGGCCTCGCGATAGAGGAGCGTGGGCTCCAGGGGAAGGTGTTCTTCACCGGGACGGGCTTGCCCTCGATAGCGGGACAGTATCTCAAGAGCGGCGCTATACAGACGATTCAGTTCTGGGATCCGGCCACAGCGGGCAAGGTGATGAACAAGATCGCCATAGCGTTCCTCGACGGCAAGAGGGACGAGATAAAAGACGGCGCCAATCTGGGATTCACCGGTTTCGAGAGCGTCAAACAGGATCCTGAGAAGAAAAACCTCTTTTACGGAGCCGGATGGGTTGTAGTCACGAAAGAAAACGCTGACGAGTACGATTTCTAGACTCGGGGCAATTTCGGGGGAGAGCGGTCTGGTTGCTCTCCCCCCTTGGATTGATATTAATCAAAGATGAGGATGCCATGTCAAGTGAAATTGTCAAAGCTGAGGATATAGAAAAGAGTTTCGGCGGAATCAAGGTGCTCGATAGAGTTTCAATGGCGGTCTCCGCGGGGGAGATATGCTGTCTGGCGGGGGAGAATGGATGTGGAAAGTCCACCCTCATAAAGGTAATCTCGGGTGTCTACCCGCACGACGGCGGCCGTATAGAGCTGAATGGCCGCGAATATCAGCGGTTGGGACCTATTGATTCCATTCGTGAGGGGATACAGGTCATCTATCAGGACTTCTCGCTATTTCCAAATCTCACTGTAGCTGAAAATCTGGCCTTGAACGATCAGGTCGAAAGCGGACGCTCATTGGTGTCGTGGGGACGCGTACGCCGCATCGCCAGAGAGAGCCTCGCGATGATAGGCATCGATATGGACATAGACAAGACGGTGGGCGAACTTCCGGTTTCGAGCAAACAGCTCGTTGCCATAGCGCGAGCTGTCTACTGCAACGCCCGCCTCATCATAATGGACGAACCCACCACAACGCTCACTCAGAAGGAGATAGAATCCCTCTTCTCGCTTATTCGCGGCCTCAGGGAGAAGGGTATATCGACGCTGTTCGTGAGTCACAAGATACGGGAGATGCTGGATATCACCGAGAAGATAACGATCATGCGCAACGGCCGCGTCGTAGTGAGCGGCTATACGCGCGACTTCGACGAGATAAAGATTACCCAGGCGATGACGGGCCGGGAGATCAGCGGCGATCGCTTCAGATGGAGCGGAAACACCGGGGAACCTCCCCTGCTTCGAACCGAAAAACTCGGCAGGAGCGGGGCGTTTCAGGGAATAGACCTCACACTGCGCCGCGGGGAGATCGTGGGTGTTACCGGTCTGCTGGGTTCTGGCCGAACGGAACTCGCCCTTGCCCTTTTTGGTAAGGGACCGTCTGATGAGGGCAGGATATTCCGAAACGACAGAGAGATAGTCATAAAATCAATTCAGGACGCGATAGCGAACGGAATAGCCTATGTTCCCGAGGATCGGCTGACCGAAGGGCTGTTTCTGGAGCAGTCCATAGAGCGTAATCTCTTCGCCAATATATACCGGAAATTCATAAACTCCGTGGGCCTGCTCGATTTTAGAAAGGTCAGGGCCGCCGCGAGCGAGAAGGCGCGCCAATACGGAGTGACAGCGCCGGATATCTCGCTGCCAGTCCGTTCGCTCTCCGGCGGAAACCAGCAGCGCGTTGTCCTGGCCCGGTGGATGTCCACCGGAGCTGACGTACTGATATTAAACGGCCCAACCGTAGGCGTCGACGTAGGGTCGAAGTTCGAGATACACAAGAAGCTCCGCGAAATAACCGAGAGCGGAGTGGGTATTCTGATCTTCTCGGATGATATCCAGGAACTGATCATGAACTGCAACCGGATAATGATCATCCACAAGGGAAGTTTCACCAACGAATTCAGGTCGGACACATTGAGGGAGTCCGATCTGATAGACTGTTTGAACGCGAGCAGATAGAGAGATGAAGATGAACGACGGTTACGTCGCGCATAGGGAGCTGCCGGTCCATGAATAAAATTCTGAGTAAAAACGAGTTCTGGTTGTTTTGCATACTTCTGATCCTGAGCTGCATAGTCGGCGGCATAAACGACGCCTTCTGGTCGGGCACAAATCTGTTCAGCCTGTTCAAGAGCAGCGTGGTGATGGGGATATTCGCGCTCGGGGTGCTCATAGTGATACTATCCGGGGGCATCGACATATCGTTTCCGGCATTCGCCGTCTTCTCGTTTTACATCACAGTGAAATACCTTTTGTACATCAAGTTCACAGGTTCCATCCTGATCCCTTTCGCGATGGCGATGGCGATAGGGGTCGCGCTGGGCCTGATGAACGCGTTCATCATCTCAACCTTCAAGCTCAATCCGCTGATCGTCACTCTGGGTACAGGAAGCGCGGTCACGGGCTTTCTGAGGGCATTCGTCGGCACTGGAACGCTCTCCAACCTGCCGCAGCCGCTCATCGACTTTTCGAGGTGGAACATATACACCGAGACGCTCGCGGACGGGTCAGTCATAGGTTTTTCAGGGTCGTTTCTAATATTGGCGGCGCTCATTGTCATAATGGCGCTGATACTCCGCAACACCACCATGGGACGCGGCGTATACGCGCTGGGGTGCGACTCGGTCGCGGCCATGCGCGCGGGTTTCCCCGTGCGAGGGATATACTACTTCATATATGGGCTCGTCGGCGCTCTTGCCGGAATAGCCGGCATCGTTCACTGTTCTCTGATCCGCCTAGCGAATCCGCGCGACCTCGAAGGGACAGAGCTGGAGGTTATCGCGGCCGTTGTACTCGGAGGAGCCAGCCTGACCGGCGGCAGGGGGACCGTCCTCGGAACGGTACTGGGCGTGTTCCTGATAGTTTTAATAAAAGGGAGCCTGATTCTGGTGGGCATACCCAGCGACTGGCAGAAGGTGGCGATAGGGTTGGTTCTGATCTCGGCTACGTCGATTACCGCTTATCGCGCTATGCGCGCGGGGATGTAGAGACATGAAAGGGGGATTGGGAAAGCTCGTAAGGAGCGAAAATAACCTGTTCCAACTGACCATAATAACGGTATGTACCTTCGCTCTGATGTGCTGGCTGCTGCCCGGCACATTTCTGACCGTTCGGAACTTCAGGTCGATGTCGTTCCAGTTTCCGGAACTGGGCATTCTCTCGATTGCGATGATGCTCGCCATGCTGACCGGCGGCATAGATCTGTCGCTGGTGGGCATAGCCAACCTCGCCAGCATACTTGTGGCGTTGTCATTCGTCAAACTGATGCCGCCAGGCTCGTCAAGCGGAGTGGTGATCGCCTTCATGGCGGGAGCCGTGCTGCTGGCCATTCTGGCGGGTTCCCTCTGCGGTCTGCTGAACGGATTTCTGATCTCGAAATTCAACGTGCCGCCGATACTGGCGACTCTTGGCAGCATGCAGCTCTACACCGGAATCGCCATCGTAATAACAAAGGGAGCCGCCGTAATTGGCTTTCCTCCTCAATATTCCGTGATAGGCAACGGGAGCGTGGGAATTTTCAGCATCCCGCTCATCATATTCATCTCGCTGCTCGCCGTGTTCGCGGTACTTCTGCGAAAGACGAACTACGGGATCAATCTATACCTGATCGGAGCTAACATGAAGGCCGCGATATTTGCCGGCATAAAGACGGACAAGGCGCTCATGATCTCATACATGGTCGGCGGATGCCTCGCGGGTCTCGCCGGCCTTGTGATGAGCTCGCGGACAAACGGGGCGAAGGCCGACTATGGCACGTCGTATATACTTCAGTCCATTCTCGTCTCGGTGCTGGGGGGCGTCAAACCGAGCGGAGGCAGCGGCAACGTCGCTGGCATTCTCATCGCCGTACTGGCGCTACAATTTTTGAGCAGCGGCTTCAGCATGCTGCGCTTCAGCAATTTCGCGAAGGAGTTTGTCTGGGGCTGCTTCCTGCTGGCGATTATGATAATAAATTATTTCACGAGTGAGCGAAACAAGACTTGACGCGCGGCACAAATAAAAACTATGGAGGTCTTCTCAGATGAAAGGCAAATTTTATTTGCAAAGATCGTTTTTTTCCGAACTGGAGAGGACAATCTGTTCATGGGGCAAGTTCGAAGTATCGACCTTCATCTACTCCACCGGAGTGCACGGAGTTCGAATACGTAACGATCGCGGCGAGATCGTCGTACTCCCGTGGAACGGGCAGATGATATGGGATGCCGTGTTTGACGGAAGAGACTTGAAGATGAAGTGCCAGTTTCCCGAACCTGTGGACGCGTCTCTGTTGGTTGACACCTATGGGGCATTCCTCACTCACTGCGGGGCGCGCCGTATGGGCACTCCCGCGCCCGAGGACGATCATCCCCTCCACGGGGAACTGCCGACAGCCCCCTATCGCAGAGCGTTTATAACGTTCGGCGAGGATGAGCGCGGCCGTTTTCTCGGAATAGGAGGGGTATGCTGTTACAAGCAGGGCTTCGGGGATTATTACGATGCCATGCCCGAGGTCAGACTGTACGAAGGTTCCGCCATGCTCGACGTGAGCATACGAATCGAAAACCTGAGCAACTATCCGATGGACCTGATGTACATGTGCCACGCCAACTTCCTGGCGGGGGAGAATACCCGCGTAGTTCAGACCTGCGGTTGGAGCGTAGAGGACATGATACTCCGCACTAGCATCCCGTCGCACGTGAAACCGACTCAAAAATTTCTGGATTTTCTGGAAAGACTCAAGGCCGCGCCGGAGACCACGGCATACATGCGCCCAGGCGACGAGTACGATCCCGAGATCGTCTTCTTTCTCCGCGGGGTAAGATCGGACTCAAACGGTTTTGCCCACTTCATGCAGGTCTTTGACGACGGATACGCCCATTACGTGACTTACAGGCCGAGCGAACTGGACCATCATGTAAGGTGGATACTGAAGGACAAAAATCAACAGGTTTTTGGCATACTACCCTCCACATGCGAACCCGAGGGTTATACCGCGGAGAAGAAGAAAGGCCTGGTGCGTTCCCTTCCAGCTCACGAGTCCGCGGAGTTCCACGTTGGAGTCGGCCTGCTCGAACCACGGAAGGCTGAGGAGATCGAAAGGGCAGTCGAAGGCTGCCGGTAGACGGGAAGGGGAGAAGACAGATGAAGATAGCGGTTATAGGCAGTAATATGATAGATCTTGTCACCACGGTTATCCGTATGCCGCGCGTCGGGGAGACTATAGAAGCGCCGTCCTTCGACATGGGCTTTGGGGGCAAGGGAGCCAATCAGGCGGTCGCGGTCGCAAAGCTCGGCGGGGATGTCCTCATGATGACGAAGGTGGGTGACGATATCTTTGGGCCGAGCGTCAAAAAAAATTTCGAATCGATGGGTATTGACACGAAGTATGTCGATATGGTTCCAGGGGTGTCCAGCGGCGTTGCGCCGATATTCGTAGACGCCAGCAGCAATAATAGTATCCTTATCGTCAAAGGGGCAAACAACTTTCTCCATCCGGAGGACATAGACAGGGCCGCGGAGGACATCAAGGGATGCGGGCTGATCATACTTCAGCTGGAAGTGCCGCTGGAGACCGTTTATTACGCGATTGAGTGGGGAGCGAAGAACGGTGTCCAGGTCATACTCAACCCCGCTCCAGCCGCTGAACTCGATTACAGCTATGTGCGCAAGGCGTCGTTTCTTGTCCCCAACGAGACCGAGCTGGAGACGATCACTAAGATGCCCGTCTCGACAATGAGTGAAATCGCTGCCGCCGCGCGCGCTCTGGTGCGCGAGGGCGTGAGGAGTGTAATCGTGACGCTGGGTTCGAAGGGTTCTCTGTATGTCGCGGAAGGCCGCGAGGAACTTGTCCCCCCGCACACGGTGAAATCCGTGGACTCGACCGGAGCCGGGGACGCCTTTATAGGCAGCTTCGCCCAATACTATCTCAAAACCGGCGATGTGATTGAAACCATGAAGACCGCCAACCGTTATGCCGCGCTGTCCACAATGAAGCCCGGAACGCAGAAGTCGTTTCCGACGCTGGAGGAATTCGAGAGATACGCCGGGTGACGGGGCAAGGAGACGCGATTGAGGCCTATGGCACAGGGGGTATTATCAAAAATATAAGAGAGTGGTAACCGTTTTAATGCTTAAATCGGAACTCATGGAATTAATCACAAACGGGGAAAATTCAGGCGTCGAATTCAAACAGGACGACATACGCCCTGAACAGCTCGCGAAAGAGATCGCCGCTCTGGCGAACCTCAAGGGCGGACGCGTTCTGCTCGGTGTCGATGACGAAAAAAACATCGTGGGAATAACAAGGGCAAACCTGAGCGAATGGGTTGCCGATACTGTTCTTGGCCGATATGTCCACCCTGTAATACTGCCTTATTACGAAGAAGTCGTCATGGATGATGGGAAGAAAATCGCCGTAGTCACTATCGGGCCTGGAATTTCAAAGCCCTACGTCGTCAGAGAACACGACCGTGAAACGGCTTATATCAGAATAGGGAGTATTTCCCGTCCAGCGACGAGAGAACAGCTTCTGACGCTAGGCTCTTCAAGCGGCATCGTCCATTCCGAAGCCATGCCCGTATATGGAACGTCATTTGAGTCGTTGGACATGGCGAGGCTCGAAAATTACATGCGGGATATAATTCAAGACCCGCAGATTCCTCAAAACAAGCCCGAGTGGATGGAGCGGCTTAAAGCGCTTGGTTTTATGACCGATGGAATAACCGAGGAGCCGCTTTGCACAGTCGCCGGCGTTGTCCTTTTCGTGGCTAAACCGAGACAGTTTCTCAGACAATCCGGTGTTCGGCTGATGGTCTTCGACGCGATGGATAAAATCTATCAGGCAAAACTAGATAAAATGATAGATGCCCCGCTCGTCGGCCGTTTCTCCGCGGATAAATCGGGAAAACATCTGATAGATTCAGGACTGATCGAAAAAACCTTCGATATGCTCGAGCCTTTCATCACGGAAGAATCAAACGAGCTAAACGGCAGACCGAACCGCGACAGGGTCTGGTTTTATCCATTTGAGGCGCTGAGAGAGCTTTTGATTAACGCGCTCGCGCACAGAGATTGGACTCGCCTGTCGGATGTGGAGATAACGGGTTATCTCGACCGGATAGAAATTACAAGCCCCGGCGCTCTGCCAAACTCAATGACCGTTGAGAAAGTGCTTGCTGGCCAGCGATCCGCGAGGAATCATATTATTGTCGATACTTTGCGCGATTACGGCTACGTCGACGCGAGGGGCATGGGGGTTCGGGTGAAAGTCATCCCGGCGCTTACGGCAAGAGAAGTAAAATATACGTATGAGGCGACGGAGGATTATGTGAAAGTCGTAATCGATAAAATGTCGGTAAAGGATCAAAAATGTCTGGAAAACGTAAAAAACGTCGGGGAAAAGATCGATAAACGTCGGGGAAGCGCGAAAACGTCGGGAAAAATTCTCGAAGCGTGTCGGGAGAGAGAGACAATAACAATACCCGAACTCGCCGCATTAATTGGCAGATCAGAACGGTCAATTGAGCGCAATATACAAAAACTGCGGCGGGATGGTCTGCTGAAGCGTACCGGCGGCAGAAGAGGCGGCCATTGGGAAGTTGGCGCTTCCGGCGCAAACCCATAACCGTCCGCATATAATAAGCAGAATCATCAGTCCATTGGGTGAAAGTTCGATTATGCTTGAACCGGTGTTATCACCAGGCTCAGTATCATTGTCAAGTATCCCAGCCTGTGGTTTGAGGGATTTTGAGTTAAGTTGACAGAAGTGGTAGTGACAGGTTACAATTACCTTGTTAAACTTCAACTGTAAAGTTCAAGGTTCCCAATAAATATTTTTTATACTGAATATAATTTAAATTGAAGCTATGATTTCTTACATCTTGCAGAAGCCATACCAAAGAGGGATATGCAAAAAATGTTTAAGTTGATAGCAGTGATATTATAATGATCGGGCAGCGTGCAGAAAAGTACACATTTTTGCACAGGGGGAGAAGTGAGAAAAAACGTAGGCTAAAATATGTTTTAA
>JAIRWR010000055.1 GCA_031268885.1 Synergistaceae bacterium | reverse complement strand
GTTCCAAGCGCCAGGCTGAGGAGTATCTTCTTCTTTCCGTAGGCCTCCCCTATCTCTATCTCGCTCGTAATACCGTTCAGGAGCGAGATAACAACGGTATCCGGTCCGACTTGGCTCCTCGCGTCGAGGATGGCCTGTTTCAGCTGGTTGTGCTTTACCGTGAAGATCAGCAGATCGGCTGGGGGGACGTCGGAATTCGGCTCGAATATGGGAAACAGAATTCGAACGCCGTTCACGGTTACTCCATCCCTCCTGTACCGCTCCGCCCTCGATCCTGACGCCACAACCCTGATTCTGTCCATCGGCAACGTCTCGGCTATCTTGCTGAGATAAGCGCACCCCATGGCTCCAAGCCCTATCAGCGCGATGGTCTCAATCTTTTTGATCACGCTCTCAACTCCTTACGATAAAGTTTCCCGGCGTCTCCCGCTATGTTGTTTTGCCACGATGAACGCGGCCAACCCAGCGCCGATGCCGTTGTCTATGTTTACCACGACGAGACCCGGCGAGCAGGAGGCGAGCATGGATGACAGGGCGACCCGTCCATCCTTGGCGACGCCGTAGCCGACCGACGTCGGAAGTCCTATCACGAGGCACGAAACCAGTCCCGCTACGACGCTCGGCAGCGCGCCATCCATACCGGCGGCCACTATAATGACGTCGGCGTCCTTCAGCTCGTCGAGGATCCCGAGCAGCCTGTGCAAGCCGGAGACGCCTACATCATAAAAACGCTTGATCGCGGCGCCGTAAAACTCAGCGATCCCGGCCGCCTCCTCCGCTATGGGGATGTCGCTGCTGCCGGCCGAGAGAATTACCACGGTACAGAGTGGTTTTACGTCCCGTCTGTTTATCGTCCCGAGGCGTGATATTGGGTTATACACGAGCGGAGGCATTCCGCCGGACCTGCCGGAGAGCATCTCCGCCTGCTCTGGGCTCAGCCTGCTGAACGCCATGCTGGCCCCTCTCTCGCGGATACTCTCCGCGATGAACAACAGTTGCTCGTCGGACTTCCCGGGACAGTAAACCACCTCGCCCACGCCCTTCCTGTCCTCCCTGGCAAAGTCGAGACGAACCCCGGGGACGTCTCTTTCGGGCGCTGCTGGCGGCGGATCGTCCGGCACGACAAGCCTTTCAAAGGCCTCATCCGGAGATATGAATCCCGATCCGACATCCCTCAAGAGTTTCCGCAGGTCATCCCCCGACGGGGACTTCTCCCTTATTATCGCCATGATATCACTCCAATTATGCACAGTGCGCGTGATCGTTGTTAAACCTGCCGTCTGTGTTTTAAGTATATTTTACCAGATATACTGAGCCCATCTCTCATAAATCCTCGAAAGACGGGCTCAGTAGTGCCTAATGAAACACCAGATTCCGGCATCCGCAAACCCTCATAAGGTTTTTTCGCGGAAGTCCGGAGGACGATATTTTTTCATCCCATGTGGGAGAAAGCTATATCGGCTGGCGGGGCATAGTTTTCCTTTATGGACCTCGGGTTGAGCCACCTTACCAAATTGAAGGCGCTTCCAACCTTGTCGTTGGTTCCCGATGCCCGGGACCCGCCAAAGGGCTGCTGGCCGACCATAGCGCCGGTCGTCTTGTCGTTTATGTAAAAATTGCCCGCGGCGTACCTCAGTATTTCGGCGGCCAGCGACGTCGCGTACCTGTCGCGTCCGAAGATGGAACCGGTCAGGCCGTAGGCGGAAGTTTCGTCACAGAGCCGGAGGGTCTCCTCATACTTCTCATCGTCGTAGACATACACGCTCATAACCGGTCCAAAGATCTCCGTCTCCATCGTTACGTACTTTGGATCGCGGCAGACGAGGACGGTTGGCTCGATGAAGTACCCTTCGGTCTTGTCGCAACGGCCGCCAGCCAGCACTTGCACATCGCCCGACGCCTTGGCCGCTTCGATGTGGGAGGTTATCAGGTCGAAGGACTTTTCGTCTATCACCGCTCCCATCAAGTTTTTTGGATCAGCCGGATTGCCCATGCGAATTGCCGCCACACGCTCCAGTATCCCGTCTCTGACGTTGGGCCATATTGAACGCGGGATGTAGCAGCGAGACGCCGCCGAGCACTTTTGCCCCTGATACTCAAAGGCCCCAAGGACGATCGCGGTACAGAGCGCATCCGGGTCTGCCGAGCTGTGAGCGAAGATAAAATCCTTCCCACCGGTCTCGCCGACAATTCTCGGGTATGAGCGGTACTTGCCGAGATTTTCGGCTATCCCTCTCCAGAGGGAGTTGAATGTATCGTTGGAACCGGTGAAATGAAGCCCGGCGAAGTGTTTATTGGCGAAGACGGTCTCGCTGATGACGCTCCCCGCTCCGGGCACAAAGTTGACGACGCCGTCCGGGAAGCCAGCCTCCTTGTATATTCGCGTAAGATAGTAACTGGAGAGCACCGAGGCCGTCGCCGGTTTCCAGACGGTGACGTTGCCAAGTACCACGGGAGCCATGTTGAGGTTGCAAGCGATAGCGGTAAAATTGAACGGGGTCACCGAGTAGACGAAACCCTCCAGCGGCCTGAGTTCTATCATGTTAAAAGACTTCGGCGATTGAACAGGCTGAAACAGGCTGAAGAGTTCGGAAGCGTTGAAGGAGTTGAAACGCAGGAAGTCGCACGTCTCACAGGCCGCGTCTATCTCCGCCTGCCAGAAATTCTTGCTCTGCCCGAGAATGGTGGCCGCGTTGAGCGTATCGCGATACTTCGTGCTGATGAGGTCGGCCGCTTTCATTGCTATAGCGATTCTCTCCTCCCACGAGAACGCGGCCCACTCTTCTCTTGCCGCCAGGGCGGCATCGATGGCCATCTCGACTTCCTTTTTGCCGGCCTTGTGGAAAAACCCCAGCTTATGGCGGTAGTCGTGCGGCATTACCACATTCGCGACGTCTCCTGTTTTGATCTCCTTGCCGCCGATGATCAGTGGTATTTCTACTTGCGAGGAACTCTGCCTGCGAATCTCAGCCATCAAGGACTCCGCCTCTGGACTCCCGGGCGCGTAATTGCGCGCGGGTTCGTTCAAAGGCCTCTCCAGCCTGTATATTGCGTTGTTCAAAATAATCCCTCCTAGTAGAGTTTACATGCAATATAGTTGCATATACACTCTACCATGAGTCAGCCAGGATGTAAACTCCAATAAAGATGCCCTGAAACCGCGTATTCGTATAGCGGGGCTCAATGCCCGTCTGGGTGAAAGTTAGATCTTGCTTGAATCGGCGTTATCACCAGCGCGTTAGGGATCGAGAATTATCATCTTCCTCACATCGCCGGGCCGAATACCGGTCAGGCTAGACAGTCTCAATATGCCCTTCATGCCGTGACCGGTCAGGTGGGATATCTTCTTGTGATCTATATGCCACGGGCCGGCCGGATTCTCGCCGGCAAGGTCGAGCGCCGCCGCCTCCGAAAAGGCAAGCTCTCCGAATGCGGGATGCCACGGTCCGGCGACGACCGACTCCCGCAGGGAGGCCGACTCCTGGAGCCCCACTCTTATCACCTTGAACCCGGCACGCCTCGCTCCGCGAAGCAGCGTGCCCACCCAGCGGACAGCACAGTCAAGACCCAGAGGTTTGTAAGCTCCAGCCCTGTACATGACCTCCAGCTCCGTGCCCCTCAGAACCAGACAGGGGTATATTCTTAGATCCCACGGTCCGGAGTCCCCGATCAGAGCGCCAATGTTTTCTATATCAGCCTTGGAACTCTCCACAGTCTGCCCCGGGAGTCCGGTCATTATCTGCGCGCCAAGGTGAAAGCCGGCGTCCCTCAGCTTGACGAGGACTCTTTTTATGTTCTCTGGTTCGTCGGGACGCCCACAGACCGCGAGGACATCTTCATCCAAGGAAGGAACGCCCAGTTCGATCGTGCCGATGGGGTATTCGCGCAGAAGAGAGATCAGCTCGTCGCCACTAGGGCCGTAAAAGTCCCCAGGATATGACGAAAACGTAACCGTACTGCCGGCTGGCGCTGAGCGCACCGCATCCAGACAGCCAACGATCATATCGTGGCTCTGTTTCGCGAAACTTCCTCCGAAATAACAGAGTTCAACAGGAACCAGCATCGACTTCATCCTGGCCGCCACAGCTTCCGGCCCGGGGAAGGCGCCTCCGGCGGCATCAGCCGTTATGGCGTTCTGGTCGCAATACACACACCTGCGAGCACAACCCCCAAATGGAATGAAGAAGGCCTCTCTCTTCATAAAAGCGCTCTTTTGGTCGGTCAGTCCGCCTTCTCTTTATTCTTGCGTCTTATATAACCCCTCTTCATCCTGGGGGCCCCGGCGTTCTCTTCGTCTAGAATAGCGGCGATGACGCGCTCTACCATGCGCAACTGGCCGACCGTGAGCTTCTTCTGACGAAACCAGACATCGACGTCGCTGTAAGAAAAAATCTCCTCAAGGTATATGCTGGAGGCATTCTTCGGGAATTCATCCACAATGTCGGTTACGCTCGAATTGAGAATGTCCGCGAGACGGCGCAGCAGCTTCATAGACGGCACCCGTCTGTCACTCTCCAACGCCTGGATGTAAATCCGGCTTACATCGGCGATGTCCGCGAGGCTCTGCTGAGTCATTCCAGCATTCTTTCTCAAGATCTTAAGTTTCTTTCCTATACTCATTTATAGCGCCTCCTTCAGTATCATTTTTTTGCGTTGTTGTCCATCATTTTACCCTGATATGAGAGAAGTGTACAGATCTTTATCGTGAATACCGTCAGGGCGGTTGCCCGCGTTCACGTCTTAGTTACTTTACATACACGCTCCCGGATGGTTTATAATAACCTGCGGTTATATCGTTCATCGGCGTGGACGCCGGTATGGAATCCATGCCATAAACTCTAAAGAGCATCTTCTTTTAAGGAAGGCGGGATGTCCCTTATGTTTTATATATCCTCGCGTTGGAAGCTCTGTCAAAAGAAGTCCAGCATTCTCAGCGCGGCTGTTCTTGCTCTTCTCGTAACAGTCTCCCTGCCGGATCTGGCCCTGGGGTCCTCTCTGATGGAGAGGTCGTTTCGGGCCCATGACTGGGCTGGTTTGGAGAGGGCGTATCAGTCCGCGTCGGACGACATTGTGAAGTGGACCCCGGACTATTCGCCGCCGGCCAGAGTACTTACCACAAGGGATCTGTCGCTGTACGCGAACGGCCTCTGGCGGCAGGGGCGCTATGAGGAGGGCGTCTCCGTCCTGGAGACGATATCGCCGGATTTTCCAGAAGAACTCAAGCCCTATGCGAACATCATGCTGGTCATGGGCATGGAGCGGACGGACAGAAAATCAGACGCGCTGGGCCTGGGAGTCTCAATGTGGGAGCAGTCTCCCCAGCCCATCAGATACTACCTGGCATACGCCATCGGCAGGCTCACGCGCGACCTCGACATGCCAGAGGAGTCGCTGACGTGGTTTCGGCGGATGTTCGACTCCGCCGCCGATAAGAAGAGGAGGCTTCAAGCTCTCCTGCCCATGATCGACCTGGAGGGCGCGACGGGCGACGACGCCGCCAACCTTCTGATTGAGCTGCCGTCGCACGCGAGGGCGCTCGAAATATGCCGGTCTCATGCCGGTTCGGGCAGCAGGGTGGAATACGCCCTTGGGTACAACGCCTACGTGAACAAGAGATACTCAGAGGCAATCCCGCACTTCAACCTTGCTTCGGCGGATGTCTCTTATGGCGAGGCGGCCAGATATTATCAGGCATGGTCGGCTTATCGCGCAATGCGCGACAATGACGCGTTCAAGCTGTGGTCCGATATCGCGCTCTCCGGCTTCGATTACCCGCAGAGATCCGTGCGCCGTCTCGCGGATATGTCCGAGAGGAGCAGAAAGCAGGACATAATCGCCCTACTGAAGAGTGTAGCTTCCAGGCGAAAGGACGACTATCCCGAGCTCGCCGCCGACGCCCTTGTCGCATTGGCGGAGATTGCCGACGGCAAGACGGCGGAAAATGCCGAAAAGGAGCTCTATTCGTCGTTTCATGATACAAACCAGGCGGCGGCGTCGAGATGGGATAAAGGATGGAGGGCATGGAAATCATCCAACTACAAGGCGGCCTATGACCATTGGAACGCGGGTTACTCGAAGTCAATCACAAATCGCGAGCTGGCCTCGCGCATCCTGTACTGGCAGACACGAGCCCTGGAGCGGCTCAACAGCCCGGTCGCCGCGGAGCGCGTGACCGCCAGCCTGCTAAACAACCATCCCGGAGAGTACCACGCGTTTCTCGTGAGCGCTGATGGAGGGATAAGGTCAACCCCTCCCCCGGAGGCATACAGCCGGCGGAATAATCTGGAGGAGTGGGGTTTCGTAACCTATGCGAGGCTTGAAAACGCAGTATCCGGCGATGAACGCCCCGACGCTGAGGCCGTATACAGATCAATCAGGCTGGCATTGTGGGAGGGAGATTTCGGAACCGGCGCGAGGATGTTCGAGAGCGCCAGAAGACGGCTCCCAGGCGAGGAATACTCGTCAACAGAGCTATTTATGGGAGGCTTTCCGAAGGCGTTCGAGCCCGAGGTGACTTCCGCCTCTCAAAAAACCGGCGTGGACCGATCTATAATATGGGGCATCATGAGACAGGAGAGCATGTACGAACCTGACGTCACCAGCAGCGCCGGCGCGTACGGTCTCATGCAGCTCATGCCGGCCACAGGGAGGGAGGAGGCTAGGAAGGCGAACCTGCCGCCGGATTCGTACAGACAGCCTGCCACGAACATTCAGCTTGGCACAAATCACATCGCCGGCCTCATCGCCCGATTCAAAGACCTGCCCAGATCTCTCGCGGCCTACAACGCCGGCGGCACGCCGGTCACGAGATGGAGTCAGAAACCTATCGACGACGTGGCGGAGTGGATTGAAGATATCGCCTACAGCGAGACACGCGGCTACGTCAAAGCGGTTCTGCGAAACATGAACGTCTACAGGCTGCTGTATGGAGATCAAAAGTAAGGGGGGGATGTTTCCGGTGGACTTAGCGGCTATAACCGACCCGGTCGAGAGGGTTGCTGAATCTCTGAGACAGGCGGGATGCGATTCGAAGATCTTCCACACGGAGGACTCCATATTCACGGTCGATGACGCCTCCAGGGCGGTCGGGGCTCCTCCAGAACAGATCCTGAAGAGCCTGCTCCTGCGATTGGACGACGGAGCCGGGTGGGCTCTGGCGCTCATGTCAGGTTCGAATAAAGTTCACGATAAGAAGGTAAAAAGACTGCTCTCCGCTCGCAGGGTCCAGTTTGGAGCGGCGGAAGCGATAAAGGACTTCAGCGGTTTCGAACCCGGAGGCGTTCCTCCTGTGGGTTATGTCTCGCAGCCCCGGACGCTCATAGACGATGACCTCTTCAAGTATGAGACGGTATGGGCAGCCGGCGGCAGCGATCACGACTTATTTCCGATATCGCCGGAGGAACTTCTGCGAGTTACGGCAGGGACGAGGGCCGATATAAAAAAGTAACGGACTCGAAGCTTGATATATACACATAAAATTCCAGCCGAGTACGCTGAGCGGTGTTGTGGCCAATACAATACTGCGTGATCTCGTCCGATATTTTATGCAAAAGTAGAATGTATTTGGCGTCCGATTCCGGCTCCAATCTGTAACCTGGAGCCGGAATCGACGGAGAATCAGTACCCCAGAGGCTCTCCCACCAGAATTACGTGAGCTTCTCTCCCTAGGGGAACTCTCTCGATGATCGTGAGCACCCTGCATATTCTGTCCGGAGAGTTGCAGTCAACGCAGTAGCCAAGCTTTGCGCACGGTGTTTCGCCCCCGATTCGGAGCACATTTGGAGGCGTCGCTCTGTCACGCGCCCTCTTTATGGCGCTGTCCACATCGCGCTCGACCTTATTCAGGCTGACTATGAAGAGTATCTTCCCGAGGCCCCAGGACATGCCAGCCACGCGGTTGCCGGTGCCGTCAATATTTACCATTTTGCCGTCGAAAGTCAGCGCGTTGCTGCTGGTTACAAACCAGTCGGCGCTGTTTTCCGCCGCCAGCCTTGCTCCTCTCGTCTCCGGCGTCAGAGCCGGATCCCAGTGATGGTAGACAGTACAGCCCTTGGCCGCAAACTTCTCCATGAGTCCGAGTTCCCTTATCGTCACAGTGCCTGGCACACCTACCGTACACCCGTCCGGAACAGTCTCCAGGGCCAACTTGGCGGCTTCCTCAGCGGCAGCGGCATAACGCGCTGTTTTGTAGCCGACTGAGACAAGCGTCGCGCAGAGCTTCTTTCCCAACGCGTCCCTCGTCTCGATTGCGGGTTTCTCAAAAGCAGTCATGATATCCCTCCATACTCCATTAAACATTACCTGGAGGCTGACTCGATGCCGGAGAAGCCTGAATCGTAACGGTCAAACCCCGATAGATCCGGCCCGGTCAGCGGTTCTCAGGTACCTCGGTAACAGTAATAACACAAAAATACGGCCTCCGCGAATAAAATGTCAACCGCACTCTTATTAGAAGATGTATTGTGCGCATACAGCATCCTAATTATCACACATTTTGCGGTTTGAGGAAAGCGAGGATCGATTGACTTCATTTAACGAATAAAGTAATATATCCAATATTTCTTGAGTATAATTTGTAGGTAAAGGTCAACATCAAAATATCATTATGTTTATGAGCGCATATTGACAGAATATCATCGCGTTGGTTATTTGACCTGACTCCGCGTAATGGTGATAATGTTACACACGTGATGTCAGCCGGCATCGCTGAATACGAGTGATGAGAGACTTATCAGCGATTGCCGGTTGAAGTGAGAAATATCGCTTAGGGCGGCGGCCGGATATTCTAAATTGCCGCGGGCCGTTGTAAGAATAAATTGTCCGAGGAGAGTTTGAAATGAACAACACAACAGCTGAGTACGATCAGATGGCAATGGAAGAACAGCAGATGCAATCAGGCGCGCCAATGGAGAGGGATCCGCTGTTAGAACAGATAGACGCTCTGTTTCCGTCAAGAGAAAAAGTAATTGAAGCTGTCGAGAGATCATTTCGCGCCGGTGAAATGAATCAGTCATACGACTCTATAGTTGATAGATTGCCCGATGACGCTCAAAAATGGCAGACTCTGACGCCGATTGAGCTTGTGAAAAATCCCAGGGGAAACAGGGTCATGATATTCGAGCCGCGGATTCAAAAGAGTGTCCTCACAGTGAATATACGTTATTCGGGGAGCGAGGATCTGATGGTCTTTCTTGAAAACTCGAAACCGCAGGATTTCTCCATTGTGAGAATCAACAGCAACTCTGTGGAGGTAGCCTTCCCAAGCATCCATGAGATTGATTATAGAAATGCTAACTCGTTGGAAAATATAAAAAAAATTATGTTATCTTCGCTTGAATCATTCGAGAGCAGGATTTTTTCCATGAACGCAAAGATATTGAAGCGATCCTACGAGTTGAACGACGACATAGAGATAGCTGTCAAGACGAGGCAGGCGGAGATCAACAGGCAGAAACAATTTGAGGATTATCTGAACGACTGACGCAGGTCTGAAAAAGAGCCTAAGCAAGCGTTTACAAGCGCTCAGCATAGCTTTGCGCGTTACAGTACAGTCGGCAGACGCATCAGACGCCGTAAAATATTGCTATCACTCACATGTTCAATTTGAACGTGAAATCTGTAAACCTGACATGAAGTTTGTAAATTCAGTCATACCATATGCTGAACGGTTTTGATTAGTCTGCCCGACTGTACTGTAACGGACAAAGAACCTGCCTTCCAGACTTACCCCATACCTCACCTCAAACCACAGGTTGACAAGTAAAAAACCTCTGTGGGAGTTGTCTGTCCCTGAGTTCACGAGATTCGGCCATTTCACCCAAATCTAATCGTTTTTTAGGGAGTGGGGAAATTTGAAGATTGAGGGGGTGTGGATAACTTTGGAGGTTATATGGAGGTTTTTTTATTTGAAAGGGCTCAGAGAAATTCCCTGAACCCTTGCTATCACTTGGTGGGCGATACAGGTTTCGAACCTGTGACCTCTTTCATGTGAGAGTTTTTCCCAGCTCGCTATCTGACACCAAGGCAGCATCTCGGAGTTTTTATCCTGGTTGTCTTCTACGTATGCCGGTTCGATTACCGACTCGTAGTATTTCAGTGACACAAGAACTCCGGTCAGTTGCTCAAATTCCTCTTTCATCATCTGAGATCTCCTCCTTGTCGTTCCAGCCTTGTTTCATCACCGTCGTCGCGCTCCTTGCCGATCATCGCGCCGCACGCTCCCGGCTCCTGCTCTGGTGATGGTCTCCATTTTCCGGTTGGTGACCTTGCCGCTTAGGTTGTCATGGTGCGGTGTCTCTTGTTGATGTGCATGGTATATATGGCATATATTGATATGTCAATATAATAAGATAGTTCCCTGTTCCTATTTATTTGCATATAATAATATTGGCATATTATTAATATCGTTGTATCATAGGCTATCTTACTTGGGTAGGGGTGATACAATGGCGCCACCGAAAAAGTTCTTGCGTGGAACATCGTTATATTCGTATAGAGTTGACTCTGAGAAATGGGTTAACTTTACGACATTGACACGGATACGTGGTGATTCAATCTCAAGCGTACTAGATGCGGCTGTTGATGCTTATATGCAACAACATATTGGACTTCTGAGGTCTATACAGACACCAGTAGAAGATGGAAGAGTGAATGACGATAGGTTAGTCGAGATATCCGCCTCCAAGGAGGGGTAACCACATGAAGAAGCTGCGTATTTACCTCGACACCAGCGTTATCAGTCACCTCGACGCGCCGGACGTGCCTGACAAGGAAGCGGACACTAAACGGTTGTGGGAGGATATTAAAGCGGGAAGGTATGAAGTTGTGTTGTCAGATGTGGTGTACGATGAAGTAGAACGTTGTGCCGAACCTAAGAGGACATTTATGTTATCTAAAATTGCTGAAATCAACAGTCACCTTGCCATTCGAGACGACGAAGCGGAGAGCCTGAGCGCCTTGTATTTTGAAATGGGTGGGCTTCCGCACAAAAGCAAAGATGATGCGCTGCACATAGCTATCGCCGCAGTGAGCAACTGTAATATGATTTTGAGTTGGAATTTCAGACACATAGTGAATCTTCGAGCGATGAAGGCGGTAGATGCGGTAAATCTCATGGAAGGATATAGCCCTATCCGCATTCTGTCGCCTTCAATGTTACTGGGGGGAGAGGAGTAATCATGATATTTGATTGTGACGAAATTCATAAGATCAGAACGGAGAACGCTGAACGTCGTGCCAAGATGACAAAAGAAGAGGCCCGGCGCGATCTTGCGGAAGGCGCAGAAAGGGCCCGCCGCGCCATCGAAGAGATACGCCGCTACAAAGAAGTAAAGGCAGTGTAGAGCCGATCGTCAGCACGGTACAGAGTGAGGCGTAATACTGACATTCGGCCCTGTGGCTGGGAACACGGACGCCCCGGGCCGAATTCAATAAAACCACATCTGAGATTCCCTCCTTGTTGTTCCAGCCTTGTTTCATCACCGTCGTCGCGCTCCTTGCCGATCATCGCGCCGCACGCTCCCGGCTCCTGCTCTGGTGATGGTCTCCGTTCCCCGGCAGGTGACCTTGCCGCTTAGGTTGTCATGGTACGGTGTGATGTGTTTAGGCGTGTCCGCCTTGGGTGATGGAAAGAGTATGGCGCTATAACACTAATATGTCAAGGTGTAATAGCGTTATTTGTGACTCGCTTATCTTTTGCGATAACACCTTGAATTATTGCCGCTAATGCGATAATATGTAATGAGAACGTTTATAGAGGGGAGGGATAATCTTATGGCAGAGGCAAAAGATAAGGGATATGTGGCTTTGTCTGTGCGCATAGACAAAGAGGATAATCGCCGCTTTTCTGCGCTCCTCGCGCTCAACGAGACAAGTGCAGCCGAATTTCTCAGAGTCACGATAAAGGACTATATCAAGCGATATGAGCATCTACTTGCAAAAACATCTGGTGAAGATAAGCCACGCAAGAACGCCAGAACGAACACCCCACAGGAGGACAGGCCATGACCACGAGCACGAGCACGAGCACGAGCGCACAACCCACTGTGACCACAGAGGGGCAGGATTTGCATCAGATCATTGAAGCGCTTTCAGACGACGCCAGAGAAAGGCTTGCGCATTACGTCGAGTTCCTGCGATATGAGGACTTGATCGAAGAACAGGAAGAGGCAGAGGATATCGCGTATATCGAAGCGATAACACAAGAAGAGCGGGACAGCGCTGTACCTGAGAGCGTTGTCATAGCTGACTATGAGGCTAAATATGGCCCACTCGATTAAATACCTTCCATCTGCCAGGGAAGCGCTTGATGCTTTGCCTGCCGATATTCATAAACGCGCAATAAAGTCTATCGGACGCTTAAAAAACAACCCTCGCCCGTCCGGATGCAATAAGCTCACTGGTAAAGACGCCTACCGCATTCGCGTTGGTGATTACCGGGTAGTCTACGAGATACACGACGATAAACTTATTGTGGTTGTCATTAGAGTTGCCCATCGGGGAAAGGTTTACAAGGACTAAAACGAGTGATCAAAAAACTCTTGGTGATATCAGTACCAAGGGTTTTTTGATCACGAAGACAGCGACAAATCCATCCCCTCAAATCTGAGGAGTCATCAAACCCCTGGCCTGTTTCTTGAATCAAAGGCGTCGCCGCTTCCTCAACGCAAAATCAGCCCCTTCTCGGATACTTCTCAGCAAAGCCCTCTCAGACGCCTCCAGACGGTCTAAGTTTGACTTAGCCCGAGTTTCGCAGTTAAGGTAGGTATTTAGCAAAGGATTGAGTTGTGGCAAGGGGTTGAGACGAAAAAGCGTATTATACAACTAATTTTTTGAAATATATTGATATACAGCCATATATATGCCATAATATTCATTATGTATTATACAACATCACGAAAGGCTTATATCATGGCTTCGATAACGAAACACAGAAACAAAGGCCATTACTATTACTACTTGGTGGAATCGGCGCGCGTCAACGGAAAACCTCGCATAGTTTCACAGAAATATCTCGGCACAGCGGGGAACATCGCTGAATCCGTGGAATTCATGCGCCGCGGGAGTATTCCTGAACCCAAGTACAGTAAAGTATTTGAATTTGGCGCCGTCAGCGCGCTTTTCGATCTTGCCGAGAGACTTGGTATTCGCAATATCACTGTTGTCAACTTAAGGACTTGAGAGTCCCAAGTTCGGAATTATCATGCTGAATTCGACAGGCTGGAATCACCGCGTACCTATGCACATACTGTGAATTTTTCGCTTAAGTTGAC
>JAIRWR010000033.1 GCA_031268885.1 Synergistaceae bacterium | reverse complement strand
CTCCCCGTCATACTTGAGCTCTTCCCGCGAGAGTCTCTTCCCAACCATGAGCTTGCCCCTGTCGCCGAGCATCTCCTTCATCTCCGCGGGGAGTCTTTCGACGTCCAGACCGGCGTTTATAAAGGGCTCCGCGTCAAAGCAGAGAAACGCGTCGTAAGAGCGCGTATCGTTAGAGGACTTTCTCCACCAGAAGGCCGCGCCTCCGTCCGGGGCCGTCAGAACCCAAACGCCCATCTCGTCGTCGGCCGCCGGTGGAAATTCGAGGGCGCCTAGCATCTCCGAGAACGACGTTACCGCCGCTTGCCCGACGACGTCGGTGTTGAAAGCCGCCTCGGCGCTTTTGAAATTGGAAACCGTCAGAATTCCCGCGAAAATCGCGGCCGTTACAAACTTGCATACTGTTTTCTTCACCATATAGAGATTCCTCCTTGCGTATCCGATATCTTATATGCCGTCAACTCGGCTGGGCTTGAACTTTCTGAGTCTGAGAGCGTTGGTCAGAACCGAAACTGAGCTCAGCGACATGGCCGCGGCCGCAAAGACAGGGTTGAGGAGCGGCCCGCCGAAGAGATACAGGACGCCTGCCGCGACCGGAATCCCTGCGGTGTTGTACGCGAAGGCCCAGAACAGGTTCTGCCTGATATTGCGTATGGTGCTTCGGCTCAGGGATATTGCCGTGGGCACATCCATGAGATCACTCTTCATGAGCACTATGTCCGCCGACTCCATCGCTATGTCCGTCCCGGAGCCTATGGCTATTCCGATGTTCGCCTGAACAAGGGCGGGAGCGTCGTTGATTCCGTCTCCCACCATTCCCACCAGGCGCCCCTCCGCCTGGAGCTTCTTGACCTCGTTGGACTTATCCTGCGGCATGACCTCGGCCAGCACTATGTCGATGCCCACCTGCCGGGCTATCGCGTCTGCCGTTTTTTTGTTGTCGCCGGTTATCATCGCCACCCGTATCCCCATTTCGCGCAAGACCTTTATGGCCTTCGAGCTGCTCGGCTTTACCACGTCGGCTACGGCTATAATCCCGGCGAGTTTGCCGCCGAAGAGGACGTACATCGGCGTCTTGCCCTCCTCCGCCAGACGGTCGGACTCGCCCTCCAGCTCTCCGAGCGATATGCCGCGCTCTGTCATCAGCTTTCGGTTGCCAACAAAAAAACTGTCTTCCCCTATAACGGCCTCGACCCCCATGCCTGTGAGCGCTTGGAATTTATCAACCCGGAGGAGTTCGAGATTCCTGGCCTCGGCTGCCCGCACAATGGCGGAGGCCAAGGGATGCTCGGACCCTTTTTCCGCGGACGCGGTTATCCGGAGGAGATGTTCCTCGTTCGATATTCCGGAATCCTTGGCGACAATAATATCCGTAATCTCCGGCTTGCCCTCGGTTATGGTCCCTGTCTTGTCGAATACTATGGTGTTCAGTTTATGCGTGGTTTCGAGCGCCTCCCCCCCCTTGTACAGGATGCCGTACTCCGCGCCCCTGCCGGTGCCGACCATGATCGCGGTCGGAGTAGCGAGCCCCAGGGCGCACGGGCAGGCTATTATAAGTATCGCTATGAAGATCGTCAGCGCGAATTGGGATGATGTCTCATAGGGCGGGGGCGTCCCCAGGAAGTACCACGCCAGCGCGGAAACGACCGCCACCGCGCACACGACAGGGACAAAATAACCGGCGACGATATCCGCCATTGCCGCTATAGGCGCTTTCGAGCCCTGCGCGTCCTCGACCATCTTGATGATCTGAGCCAGAGCGGTGTCGCTGCCGACCTTGGTGGCCTCGAAGCGGAGAATTCCATTTTTGTTGATGGTCGCCGCGAATACCTTGTCGCCGGGTTTTTTGTCGATGGGGATGCTCTCCCCCGTGAGCATGGACTCGTCCACAGCCGAGTATCCATCCGTAACCGTCCCGTCCACCGGAATCTTTCCTCCCGGCTTGACCAGAATGACGTGGCCTATCTCGACCTCGTCTATGGGTATCTCGGTCTCCTTCCCATCTTGCACGACGATGGCGGTCTTGGGAGCGAGGCCCATCAGCTTCTTTATGGCCTCGGATGTCTTCCCCTTCGACACTGCTTCGAGGTATTTGCCCAGCAGTATCAGCGTGATGATGACGCCTGCCGACTCGAAGTACAGCCTGTCGACCGCCCCGAAATCCCCAGTCACTATCAGGTAGCTGGAATAAAAGCTGTATATCACGGCCGCCGACGTCCCTATCGCTATCAGCGAGTCCATGTTCGGGCTTCTCTGCAGGAACGCCTTGAAGCCCACCGAGTAGAATCTGCGCCCGACAAAGAGTATCGGGAGCACGAGCGCTATCTCGACAGCGGCGTAGTGGAGCGGATACTGCATCGGCGCAAGCACAGACCAGGGGAAGGGGAGCCACCACAGCCACTGGTTCAGCGGATACATGGGAACCATGGCGACATAGAGCAGCGGCAGCCCGAATATAGCCGAGACGATAAACCTTCCTCGCAGCGTCTTGATCTCACGCTCCTTGCGAACGCGGTCCTCGTCCACCGCGCCCTTTCTCTCTGTTTCGAGGGGCTGATAACCGGCAGAGGCGATGGCTTCTCTTATCTGAGCCAGCTTTATGATTCTCGGGTCGTATACGACGACGGCTCTTTCAGTGGCGAAGTTGACGAATACGCTCGCCACGCCGGCTTTTTTCCCAACGATCTTTTCTATGCGTTTCGCGCACGCCGCGCACGTCATGCCCGCTATGGGAATGCTGACCTCGCTGTTTTTTTTCTCCTCGACCACCCCATAACCGATTTTAGAGATCGCGTCGCTGATGGATGCGACAGAGAGCGATCCTTCGTCAAACTCCACGGTCAATTTTTCAGTGGCAAAATTGACCGACGCCTTCACCACGCCTCCTAGTCTGCCTATGACCTTCTCGATTCTCTTCGCACACGCCGCGCACGTCATGCCGCTTATCGTCAGAGTCTCCCTGCTCATTGTCTCCATCCTTTCACGCTGACTCAGATTCTTTAATGAAGATATGATGCCAACCCGCGTTTAAACGGGAATCAATGCCTATACTGATGGACTTAAATACCCGCTTCGCCCCCAGGCCCGGCTTCGGATCGGTCCGATCTATCTTCCTCGGAGCGTTCGGGCGGCTAAAATCCTCCGCAACAAGCGCAGCCCGCTCCGGCAGACGACGCGCCGCCCTCCTCTTCATAAGGCTCCGCGGCCTCGGCTGAGCCAGGCTGAGAAGCGGCTCTGCCGCTGTCTGGGATATCTCCCTCGACAACAGTGATAGTGCTTCTTATCATTCCCATCCAGCAACTGTATGTATATTTACCTGGTTTTGTGGGGGTGAACTCGACAAGCGTGTCTCCGACACTGAGCTTCCGCTGAATGCCGAAGGCGGGGATGATGATCTCGTTATTGCAACCGTTGACGGTTCCTCTGTCCGCGTGAATTGTCCACTTCACGGGAACGCCCGCTTTCACCGTTATAGGAGAGTAGCGGCCGTATTTCGTAAGGCTCGTCGCCACCTCTTGAACTCCCCCAAGACCAGAGAGAGTGGCGGGCTGAGAGTCCGCCGCGCCAGCCGCCGCGCTGAACGGCGCGTCTCCAAAACCCGACAGGGATATGCCGTTGTTGAACATGACAACGCCCATAAGGATTACAATCACTGCTCCGGCTCTCATAATCCTTCCGGCAAATTTTCCGCTAATGAGGGAACTGAAAGCGCCAAGCCCGAACATGAGCGGCACAGTCCCAAGGCTAAACACCAGCATCGAGAGCGCCCCCCGGACCGGGCTTCCGGCGTAGAGCGCGAACAGTTGCATCGCCTGCAGCGGGCCGCAGGGCATGAGCCCGTTCAAGAGTCCGACGTACAACGGACCTCTGCCGTTTTTGCCGCGTTCTATTCTGTCGGACAAGGATTTCGGAAGGCGCGGGGTCAGAGAGCGAAGAAAGGAGAAGATGCCGAGCATGTTTATGCCGAGTATCAGCATGAAGATTCCGGCGGCCATCTGAACAACGCCTCTGGCCGCTCCAGAGAAGCTGACCACTGAACCGAGCGCTCCGACTATGCCGCCCACAATCGTGTACGACGCGACCCTGCCAGCGTTGTAGAGTATGGCCGGCCTCAAAGCGGAGCCGGGACAGTTCGAGAGACACTGCGAGAGGTTGATGCCGCCGCACATCGCCACGCAGTGAACTGAGGTGAGCAGACCGACGGCGAACAGCATCCCGTAGCTCATGCCATTTTCCGCTTGAGGAAAGAAGTTGAAGACACTCGCGAGAGCCCCTG
Organism: Synergistaceae bacterium; assembly: GCA_031268885.1. Lineage (GTDB taxonomy): Bacteria > Synergistota > Synergistia > Synergistales > Synergistaceae > JAIRWR01. Next base: position 44,355 of record JAIRWR010000033.1, on the reverse strand, counting down.
AGCCGCCGCCATGGTTCAAGAACATAAACGCCGCGATGATGAGAAGCGCTACTCCGATAAAATTGCCGGAGCCAGCCCTCTCCAGTTTTTTTTCGCCGGAGCGCGACACCCTGTAGCCAAGCTCCTCGATCGCGCTTTCGATCCGCTTCAGATCAACTCTCTCGTCATCAAAGGCAACGCTCGCGTCTCCGCGCGCGTAGCTGACCTCGGCTTCACGCACCCCATCAACGCTTTTCAGGCGTTTTTCTATCCTCTTCCCGCATGATTCGCACGTCATTCCATCTATGCCAATCATCGTCTTCCTCAAATTGTCCTGTGACATATAGAACACCCCCCACGTTAAATCTTTGGTCCGTCTTCTTCCAACACACAGATACTATGCCATCAATGTGCAGTTTGTATGGAGAGAAAAAAAGAGGGGGGCAATGTCAAAAGATTACTGGGCTCACTACCAACCGCCGCCGGGGGATCACTCCTCCGGCAGTGGGATGTCGAGATTCATGGCTATAGCGCCATCCTCAAGTTCACGCAGGCTCTGCTCCAGAGAATCGGCCTGGAACGCGTCGGCGTCTTCCTCGGGCTGAGCTCCTCCCGCGACGAGCCCATTTGCCTCGGTAACCTTCGCCATGACCTCGCGTTTTATCTCCTCCATGAGTTCCGGGTGTTCACTGATGTGCTCAGCCGTCGCCTCTTTGCCCTGGGCGAGCGTTTCGCCCTTGTAAGCTATCCATGAACCCTTTCTTTTGACGACGTTCATGTCGAGGGCCATGTCTAAAACCGCCATAGATTTGGGCACGCCGTGCCCATAGATCAGCGTCGTGTGCGCCACTCGGAACGGAGGCGCCTGTTTATTCTTCGTAACCTTTATCTTGAGTTCATGGCCTATCGGAATATCGCCCTGGCTGATGGCGGCTCCCCTCCTCACCTCGATGCGAACCGAGCTGTAGAACTTGAGCGCCCTGCCACCGGTGGTAGTCTCCGACGGACCGCTGCCATAACCGGTGCTTATGACCGCCCGTAGCTGGTTTATGAATATGACAGTCGTCTTGCTCTTGGAAATCGCGGCCGTAAGCCTGCGCAGAGCATACGACATCAATCGCGCGTGCAGGCCGACGCTCTTGTTCGGGCCATCCTCTATCCTTCCGTCGATCTCGCCCTGCGGGGTCAGCGCGGCCACGGAGTCCACCACTATCAGTTCCACCGCGCCGCTTCGAACGAGCGTATCCATTATGTAAAAGGCCTGTTCTCCGCTGTCCGGCTGTGAAATATACATCTCTCCGGTGTTGACGCCTATAGCGGCCGCAAGTCCAGGGTCGAGCGCGTGCTCGGCGTCTATAAACGCTGTGATTCCTCCGCTTCTCTGTGCCTCCGCTATGATGTGCAGCGCGATAGTCGTCTTGCCGCCCCCCTCGGGACCGTAGAGCTCGACAATGCGTCCCCTCGGCACTCCCCCTATGCCCAGAGCGACATCGAGAGGCAGGACGCCCGTCGGAATCACCTCGATGTTCATATTCGTCCTCTCGCCCATCTTCATTATTGCTCCATCCCCGAACTTCTGTTTGATATCCGTTATGGCCCTGTCCAAGATCTCCTCTTTTGTTGAAACGTCTCTCTTCTTCGCCAAGAACTTCACCTCCTGAAATATTTCGAAAAATAACGCCGGAAGACGAACGCTATCCGACAGCTCCCAGCAATCCGCCAAGCAGCATCTTTAACGCCGCTCGGGCGGCCTTCATCTGTACGGTACGGCGTCCGCCGCTGTAGTGACAGCGTCGCAGGCGCATTCCTCCATCCGCGCCGGCCAACGCCAGCCAGACCAGACCCGCCGGTTTCGATTCGCTCTCTCCTGATGGACCGGCAATTCCCGTAACGCTGACCGCAAACATCGCGTCAAATAACTTTAGAACCCCCCACGCCATCTCAGCGGCGCATTCGCCGCTTACCGCCCCATGTCTCCCTATGGTCTCCGGCGTAACGTTCAGCATCTCGATCTTCGCCCTATCGCTATATGTCACGACGCTGCCTGGAAAGACCTCAGACGCCCCCGGCACTTCGGAGATCAAGTGGGCGGCAAGCCCTCCAGTGCAGGACTCGGCGAACGTAAAGAGCCTTCTCTCATACCCGGCGCTAAGGCAAGGATCAGCAGACATGCCGACTATTCGCTCCGCCGTTCTGTTTATCTCATACGTAATTTTTTTCTCGCAAGTCATCGATGTGTCACTCCCCAACTCCAAGATAGCGATATATGAGATCAATCCCACCGGAAAAGAACATCCAAGATATAATCCTCATCATGACGTTTACCATCGAGCCGCCGAGAATTCCTCCGGCCATTATTCCAACTCCTCCTGGCATACGTCCCGCAATGCTGGCGGGAAACGGCTTTAAGACATCGACAATCCGAAATAGAAGAAAGGCAACAATCGCGTAAGATGAGTCCAGCCACAGCATAGACGCCCAGTAACCGGCCACTCTGTCTATCACTATCTCCTGGGGGCGATCGCTGGCATCAACGCGCTTCACGTACCTGTCGGAAGCGACCGCTCCGACGACGGCCGTCACGCAGAGCGCCGCGCCGCCTATGCTTCCAATAACAAAGAGCGACAGACACGAAATAAGCGTAGCCGCCGCTCCTGCAAATCCACCGAGACATCCAAGCCCACACAGAGTCGAAACAATGCCGTACCATGTATAAAAAGCCGGCGTTCCTCGTTTGGGCCAGTTCATTCCGTTTTAATCGGCTCCGCGTACTTCGCGAACATATCGTGTTCGGACACTTCGGTGATGGTAGCCCATATCTTATCGCCAGGGCCGGCGCCGCGCGGTATCCCCTCGACCTCGATAACGCCGTCGATGTCGGGCGCTTCCCTAAACGACCTTCCTTCAGCCATCCCCCTGCCCGTCATCGTGTCAATGATAACCGGAATCGTCTTGTGAAAGAAGAGCATCCCTCTGGAGAACGAAATCCCCGCCTGATGCGACATCAGACGTTCGAGCCGCGACTTCTTAGTCCTCGTTAGCACCTGTCTCGGCATCGAGGCCGCCTCCGTCCCCTCCTCGGGTGAAAAGGCAAACGCTCCGACCCTGTCGAAACAGACTTCATCCAAAAAACGCAGGAGATCCGCAAAATCGCTCCTCGTTTCGCCGGGAAAGCCGACCATGCACGTCGTACGGAGCGCGCAATCCGGCATAATCTCCCGGATCGTCGCGAAGAGCGACGTCAACCCATCCCTGCCGGGCATCCTGCGCATCGACTCGAGCACTCCAGAGCTTGAGTGCTGTATGGGTATGTCAAAGTACGGTAGGATCAGTTTAGCGCGCGCCATACGTTCGATCAGTCGGGCGTCGACTCCTGACGGCTGCAGATACAGCAGCCTGATCCACAGATCCTCTGGCAGCGATGACTCCAGGGCATCGAGAAGACCGAGAAGCCCTCCGCTCTGTCCGAGGTCGCGTCCATAAGCCGTCAGATCCTGCGCCACCAGGCATATCTCTCCCGCTCCGTTCGACGCCAGGGATTCAGCCTCTCTCACTATTGAGGCAACAGGCAGGCTATGGAGCCTCCCGCGTATCGACGGGATCGAACAGAATGAACATCCGCCGCCACAACCTTCGGAGATCTTGATGTATCTCACGTGAGACCGCGCGCCCGGCAGGATGTGCCTCTCAGGGCGGAAGACGCCGCGCTTGGCGTTCGAAGTCAGCGATTTGAGCAGAGCGGAGTAGTCCTCGCACCCTCCCCAAAAATCCACCTCCGGAATTTCCGCGCTGAGATCCCGGCCATACCTGTTCACAAGACAACCAACAACCGCTATGCTTCGTATGGCGCCTTTGGACTTCAAATCCGCCAGGTCCAGTATCGCCACGATATTCTCCTCCACCGCATCCTTCAAAAAACCACAGGTATTGACGAGACAGACCTCCGCTCCCTCCGCTTGCTGGACTATCTCAAAACCAGCGTTCCGCAGAACACCGGCAAACCTTTCGCTGTCGACCGTATTCTTGGAACACCCCATGCTCAGGACCCATGCGGTCCCGCGAATGAACTCAGGCGCGGCGTTATCTGTTTCCATTAGCCGACACCGTATTGTTTCCGAAATGTTCGGTCACTCCACTCTTCACGCTCACCGAACCGTCCGGGTGAAAGACAAGCGACAGCGGACTCGCGTTAGGTCCGGCCTGGTCATATTTTTTACCGAACCATGTGATCTCGGCTCTGTTGCCCACGCTCAGACTCACAGACGTGTCCCCCTTCACATCGTATTCGCGGGTTCCTCCCTTCGCAAGCCTCCTGCGGGTGACCACCTTGCCGTTCTGTTCAACTATGAGGTTATTCTCTCCCCCGGTTATCACAATCTTCAGCCTCCTGTCCCTTGCTCGAACCGATTCGGTCTGAGTTGCCGGAGGCATCGCGGAGTCGATGCTTGGCAGGCCGCCACTGATGTTCATCCACGACAGGTCACCGGATCTGGAAGCTGGTACGGAGGGTCCGCCCGGCAGAGCTGTCGACACAATCGCAGAGGAAACATCGTACGAGAATATGCCAAACTCCTCCGCGGAGGGTATGTCGGCGGAAATGGCAATACTCCCCAGATCCAAGGATGCTGGCAGAGTCCTCATGCCTTCGTCAGTCTCTCCCCGATTCCTGTAAAAGAACCCTTCGATCTTCGTCCCGTAAACACCTTGCTGGCTCCACAGAAGATACGCGGCGCAGAGCACGGCAGTAACCAGGAGTATGTATACCCAAATTATCGAGGATCTCCTGAAGATAGCGGTCTGATGTTTCAGGTCGATGTGCGCTCCAATCGATTTTTCTCCGGCTAACACATCGCTCTCGCTCGATGAAATGTTTGTGCCGTACTTCTGCCACAAGTCCATTGCCATCAAAAACTCGCAATATGTTTTTATAAAACCTCTCATGTATACCATAGGCGCTTCGCTGTAGATGCGCCCTTCTTCTATCGCTATCAGGATATGCGGGCGGACATGAGTGAACTTGGCCACATCATCGTACGAGAGGCCCTGTGCCTCCCTCAGGGATCTGAGGTGAACACCGAGTTCTGACAGATCGTCGGTCACGCTGGTCTGTTTTTCTGAAAGGTTATCTCTCATCCTCATAGCGCCTCCGCCTCATCTGTCTGGATATCACACAGGCAGCAGTCCAAGCGCGACAGCGGCAGAGCGGACTACAATCCTGCCTGTCTTCTAATTCTCCTCGCTGCCTCCGCTGAATTGTGATCGCCGAATATCGCGCTGCCAGCCACTAACACATCACAGCCGGATGAAACAAGATCGGCCGCGTTGTCCATCCCCACCCCGCCATCCACTTCGATTAAAAATTCGAGGTCGTGTACGGCCCTGAATCTTACGAGATCCCGTACTTTCAACAGGACCTCCGGCATGAACTTCTGCCCCCCAAATCCGGGATTGACCGCCATGACCAAAACCAAGCTGATGGACGACAGCACGGGCTCGATAAGGCACACTGAAGTACCAGGATTTATCGATACGCCCGGATGTATGCCCAACGATCTTACGCGCGAGAGGGCCATACTGACATGGTTGGTCGCTTCCGCGTGCAGGGTGATCAGATCCGGGCGGGTCACGGCGAACATATCTATGAAGTCCTCGGCCGGCTCGACCATTATGTGCACGTCGATAAAAGCGTCAGGATATCTCGCGCGCAGAGCGGAGACGACTGGCGGACCGAAGGACAGGTTGGGAACAAAGTGCCCGTCCATCACGTCAACGTGAATCCAGTCGAACTCCCCTCCGGTTCTCTCGATCGAATCGGCGATGGCGAGTGGATCCGCGCTCAGAATCGATGGCGCGAGCAGAAATTTTTTCCCCTTCTTCATGTCAAACCCACCCTGGCTCACTCGTATCTCTCCTGCCAGAGCATCTCCCCGCCGAGACGCACGGTAACGGTCGCGGATCCGGAGTATAGCTCATTCATAGTGATATACTCTCCGCCGTTCGCCGTTTGATTTATGAGGATCCTGGTGCCAGACTGATCGGTGATCTCTATCCTCAGCGGAAGCGACCTGGAGAGAGGTGGTACCTGGTATCGGATACGAGCTGTCTTCCCCTGTACGACAAGAGGACGAGACGGCTCCTCTCTTACTGGTTGTTGTTGCTGTTGCTGTTGCTGTTGCGGCGCCGGCGTCGACCGAGGGTTCCACTCGGGAATGGAATTCGCCAATTGCGCTGAATTCCGCTGAGAAACGGGCTCCACCTCAGGATCTTTATTGACCATCGGCGACGGCTCCTCTCGCGTGGTGATGATTATCGGCGTCGGGGATTGATTATTCCTCTGATCCTCTTCGATAAGGGCCAGCGGGACAACCGGCTCCTTGACGATATACAGCGTTACGGCATTACCGAACGGAACCCGCAAACCAGCCCTTGGCTGTGTCTGCACAACCGTTCCAACGGGCGCCTGATTGGATTCCACCGTCATAACCCTCGCTACCGTTAGATCACTCTTTTTGAGGATCTGTCTGGCGAGCGCCTCAGTCTGCCCATTCAGATCCGGAACTAAAACCATCTCGTCTTTGCCAGTCTGTCCCTCGCTAACGAGAAGCTCCACCATCCTATCGTTCATGACCATGGCCGGCGACGCCGGATTCTGCGCCATGACCGTGCCGGATGATTTGAGGGAGTCAGAAACCCTGATTACGGTTCCGATCTTGAATCCGGCCTCGTCCAGTGTTTTTACGGCAACCGAGAACTCAAGCCCGCGCACATCCGGCATCCTTGACCGCGAGCCTCCCCTGCTGATTCGTATCGTCACGATCTTTCCTCTTCCAACCTTATCCCCCGCCGACGGGGCTTGCGATATGACAGTGCCCTCCTTCTGATCTGAATCAATCGGATCTATCCTCGCCAAAAGCCCTGCCTCCCTCAGCATATTGGTCGCGTCTACGGCGCTGACGCCAATCAAAGCCGGAACATCGGCCTCCTTTTCATCGACAAAAATTATGCGCGCCGCCATAAAACTAGATACTAACAGAACGAAGAGCGCGACCGCTATGCCCAACCTAAAAATCCTGCCCACGTACAACTCCTCCCAAGGTGATCAACATCAAACCCGCAGCGGCACATCCGTCAAGCTTGAATTTCCAGACTTGAAATCCGCGCCGCCCCTCATAACATATTTTATCTTTTTTTCTTGAATATGGCGATGTAGAAACCATCCAGCCATGGGGATTCAGGAAACATGAGCGCTCCGTACGGGCGTCCCTTCCTCTGCGCCGGACTCCTGGGACGAACCGGCAGTTCGACTAGGTCGGTCCTGGCCGACATAACCGAGCCAACGACCTTCTCGTTCTCCTCTCTAAAAATACTGCAAGTGCTGTACATCAACACACCCCCAGGCAACAACAGATCGGCGGCCCGGGCGAAGAGCCTCTCCTGCAGCAGCGAAGCGGCTTTGAGCTTCTCTGGCGTCATCCGCCACTTACCTTCCGGCCTGCGCCCCCACGTTCCGCTGCCGGAGCAGGGAACGTCGAGCAAGATTGCGGCCGGAGAGATCTCTGGAATCATTGTTACGGCATCACCGCGGAGCGGTCTGACCCGTCCGCTGACGCCAAGCCGGCGAAACTCCGTCTCAGCCGCTTTTAGTCTCGGACGGGACAGATCCCACCCCTCTATCTCGGCATCCGCGCAAGAGGTGAGAATATGCCCCGCTTTCACCCCTCTGCCCATACACATATCAAGCAGGCCGCCGCCATGCCAGTGTGAGAGCAGGCATTCGACGGCCCATATCGAGGACTCGCCCTGCGGCGTAGCCGTGCCATCCGCATAGCCCGGAAGATCAGGCGGGTATGGGTTAGATTCCAGCAATACAGCCGACTGGGATATATTCGACGGTGAGGATACGCCATAAGCCTCCATCCAGCCGGCTCGATTCACACTGGAGGAGAGGCGCACAGTCATATATGTATGAGCGGTGGTCAGATGAAGCAGGCGGCGGGCATCCTTCATCCCCCAATCCCTGTTCCACTCCGCGGCGATCCAACCGGGCACCCCTGAGACCAGAGCAAGGTCCCTCATCACGTTCGACGATCGCAGCCGCTCGATGTAGGCAGGGGCTTCCTCCATCACCGAGTGCAGCACAGCGTTTACAAGCGCCGGTTCCTTCGAGTTCGTTCCTCGGCTGGACCTCTCCTTTACAAGCTGAACCAACGCGTTGACAAGCACCCCAGGCTTGAAGTGCTCAAGCTCTAGGACGCCAGCTATACCCGTCAGCAGCACGCTAGCCGTTCCTGGCTCCAGGGATGCGACGGGACGCCTGCAATACCTCGAAAGAATGTGCCTCCACAGCCCCAGACGCCTCAGAACAGAATAAACCAGCGTTGCGGTGAGCTTCCTGTCGTTGCTGGAAATTTCAGGCCACAGACGTCTAAGGGCCTCTGCCGCAAACGCTCCACGTTCAACTTCGCCCAGAACAACGAGAACAGCCTCTATGCCTCTCATCGAATCGCGGTCTACCTCCGAAAAAACCAGGGCGGCAACGCCACCCTCAAATCCACGCATGATATCGCCAAGAAGCTGACTTGTGTCAGAAGCGCGAAGGGCGGGAATACAACCCGATCGAGCTCACGTCAAAAACGCCGAAATCCCGTCACGGCGATTTTAATCAGCGCTTCCTGAGACAATCCGCGGATACTAATCTCTCCTGTTTCTCGCCATGAGAACTAACCGGACCAACTGTGCAATCGCCATTAGCACCGCCGCCACGTATGTCAGCGCGGCCGCGTTGAGCACGCTTCTCGCTCCATCCGTCTCTCTGGCGCTGAGCACACCGGTGGCGGAGAGAAGCTTTAAGGCCCGCGACGACGCGTCGAACTCCACCGGGAGCGTTATGATATGAAATAGAACGGCCCCGGCAAAGAAGACGATCCCAAGATTTACGAGAGGACCCATTCCCATAAAGAGCCCGATCATGAAGAGAATTATCGCTCCGTTTGACCCCAGGCTCGCGACTGGCACAAGCATGTTCCTTACGCGAAGCGGAGAGTAGCCCTCTCCGTCCTGAATCGCGTGCCCGACTTCGTGGGCCGCCACTCCGATGGCGGCAATGCTGGAGCTGCCTCCCACCGAGTCGGACAGCCGCAGCACCTTGCTCCTCGGGTCATAGTGATCCGTGAGTTCACCGTGCACACGCTCAATCCTTACATTATTCAGGCGAAACTGATCGAGCAGCATCCTCGCGACCGACTCAGCACTCACTCTACGCGACGCGTAAACGCCACTATATCTCGCAAAGGTGCTCTTTACGCGGAACTGAGCATAAAACGTCAGCAAGAACGCCGGTATCAGAAGCACAAACGTCCAGTCAGCAAACATTGGATACATTGTGACATTCCTCCTTTATGCACAATTATAGCAGGAAAAGGCATGAAGGACAATATTAGTCAAAGGCCTACCCTCTGTAAAAATCCGAAATAGCGGATACGACCCGCTCCTGCTCCTCCGGGAGAATCTCTGGAAACATCGGGAGCGCCAGTACCTCCTCCGTCAGCCGCTCCGTCACGGGCATGTCTCCCATCTTATAGCCGGCAAATTTCATGCAGGGCTGAACGTGAAGAGCCATTGGATAATAGACGCGCGTCACAATACCCCGGTTGGAGAGAGAACTCTGGAGGGCGTCTCTATCCTTCGCCCGAATGACATACTGGTGATAGGTGTGCCTGTTGCCGGCATCCTCGACAGGCGGCGTCACAACATCCTGGATCCCACGCTCGGCGAACATGAGGTCATAGCGGCGCGCGGCCTCACGCCTCTCCTCGATCCACGTCTCCACGTGCCTCAGGCGAACCCTCAGAATGGCGGCCTGAATGGCATCCAGTCTGCTGTTGATCCCCAATTCTCCATGGATATAAGTCTCCGCCGCGCCATGAACCCGTAAGCGCGAGATCCTCTCCGAATCCCCAAGCTCTTTGCAGCAGATCATGCCAGCGTCCCCATACGCGCCAAGGTTCTTGGTCGGGAAAAAGGAGAAACAGCCGAACCGGCCCCATGAGCCCGATCTCATTATCCTGCCCTCGTGCATCCTATGCGCTCCAAATGACTGAGCACAGTCCTCTATGATCGGGATGCCCCTCCGCGTAAGCTCCGGAGTAATCTCCTCCAGCCCGCAGAGCTGGCCGAAGAGGTGAACTGGGATGACGGCTTTTGTACGAGGGGTCAGCACGTCAAGCACTCGCTCCATCGACACGTTGTACGTGCCAGGTTCGACATCCGCGAAGACGGGCCTCGCTCCCAGTCGAGCTATGCAGCCTGCCGTAGCGAAAAAAGAGAATGGCGTCGTGACAACCTCGTCGCCGGGACCAAGATCAAGGGCCATCAGCGCAAGCGACAGCGCGTCCGTGCCAGAAGCGCACGCGACAGTCCGAGGCGTCTCCAGATAGAGGGCAGCCTCGCGCTCGAATTCCGAGACCTCCGGTCCCATTATAAAACACTGCGACGAGAGAACCCTCTCGACCGCATCCATTATCTCCCCCTCGATCCTCGCGTAATTCCGCTTCAGATCGAACGACGGAATCAACCCCGCTTCCATCGTCAAAACACCTCCAGCACTATTATGAAAATAAGCTCAAGATCGCTGAGTTTCGTTCCGTTTGGTGATGACTTGCCAATGATCACCGCTCACAACAAGCAGTGGAAACAGAGACAAGCTGCTTCCACAGACTGGCGCGATTATTGACTCTCTTGATGATGTCCCTTTCTCGCGGAGCACATCAACATGGCTACGAAGTGAAGCTGAGGCACATTTTCGCATATGATCTTTATCATGACCGCGATGGGCACCGAGAGGAGCGCTCCCGAGATGCCCCAGATGCCGCCCCAGAACATGAGTGATATGAGGATGACCACAGGACTGAGATCCAGCGTGTCTCCCATGATCTTAGGCGTCATCAGGTTGCCTATTGTGAACTGTATGGTGAGCAGCGCGAAAAACGTGACTATTGCCGGGACCCAGCTCGGATAGTACTGCACGAGAGCCACCAGAATGGGGGGAATCGACGCCACTATTGAGCCGACAGTCGGCACGAAGTTAAAAAAGAACGCGAGCACTCCCCATGTAAGAGCAAAGTCTATCCTAAGCAGAGACAGCGCCAGGAAGACGCATATACCTGTAGCGAGGCTGATTATAGCGAGCGTCCTCAAGTATCTCGATATCTGACCGACCACCTTGTCGGCGATACTCGATATACGTTCCCCGCTCTCCCCTTCAAACGCTCTCCTGATGCGATGTTCAAGATACGGAGACTCCATCAGCATGAACACCAGAAAGACCATGACCATGGTCAGCGATGCCAGCCAGTGGAGCAGAAATCCAGTCATCCCCGACACATATCTGCCGACCGTGTTGACCCAGTTGATCGTCACCCAGAATTCCCTCGGGAAATCGTATTGATCGAGAACGGACCGGCCGATATCCACAAGTTTGTTGTAGTATTGCGGAAGGGCCTGCGCCGCGCCCTGCATAGTCGAGTTCAGGAATATTCCCAGCGGCAGCATGATGATCAAAAGACAAGCGAGAACGACGATGACCATCGCCGGCACCGGCAGCCTGTACGGCTCCCCCAGCTTTATCACCGGCGTAAACAGCATCGTCAGGATGATAGCCAGCATAAAGGGTATAGCTATCTGTGCCGCGTAGCTCAGTACAAACCCCACAGCCAGAACCGTTACGACCACCACGCAGGGTTCCACCACGCTGTGCGGCCTCTCTCTCTTCTTTACGGGGAGGGGACGACTCTCGTCTTCCTTGATCTCACTCTGAACCCGCAAAACTTTTTCCTTCATTAAAACTTTCTTTTTCATTAGCCGCGCCTCTGACCTCCTTAAAAACAGCGCCCTCCGCGCCTGATGTGACAGACTCGCGGTAACGCTCCAGGAACTGGCTCCCCGCAGGACGAAGGCCGGCGACGCGCGTCGCCGCGCGCTCCTGGAGCTCTTCGCGCGATACGGCGAGCTCGATGCTCCTTGCCGGTATATCGATTCTTATTATATCCCCATCCCTGACCAGTCCGATCGCCCCCCCCCTGGCCGCTTCAGGCGATATGTGACCTATGGCCGCGCCTCTGGATGCCCCAGAGAACCTTCCGTCGGTCAGGAGAGCCACGGACGAGTCCAGCCCGAGTCCCGCGAGAGATGCCGTCGGCTGAAGCATCTCCCTCATGCCCGGCCCCCCCTTCGGTCCTTCGTTGATGATCACGACTACGTCTCCCTCTCTGATTTCGCCGCCCGTTATGGCCTTGTACGCGGCCTCCTCCCCGTCGAAGACCCTGGCCGGGCCTTCATGTCTCATCATCTCTGGGAGAACGGCGCTCTGCTTGACGACCGAACCAAGTGGAGCGATGTTGCCGGTGAGTATCGCTAGCCCGCCCTCTCTGTGAACGGGGTCGCTCAAGGGGCGTATCACTTCCTCATCCTTTATGGCAGCGCGCTTCAGGTTCGAACCGACCGTCTCTCCAGTGACGGTCATCGGTTCAGCGGAGACGAGGCCTCCCTCGATCAGCCGCGACATCACGGCCGGTATGCCGCCCGCGTTATGGAGATCCGCCATGAAATACTTTCCTCCTGGGCTCATGCCGCATATATGGGGGGTTCTCCGGCTGATCTCGTCGATGCGCGAGAGAGGGACCTCGAATCCAGCGCTGTGGGCGATGGCCGGTATATGCAGGCATGTGTTCGTCGATCCGCCCAGGGCCACGTCCACAGCCAGGGCATTGTCCACCGCCTTCGCGGTGACGATATCCTTGGGCTTGATATTATTCTTGATAAGATTCATCACAGCCAGCCCGGCATTCTTCGCGAGACGCAGGCGCTCGGAGTAGACCGCCGGGATGGTTCCATTACCCGGCAGCGCGAGTCCTAGAGCTTCGAGGACACAATTCATCGTATTCGCTGTAAACATTCCGGCGCACGATCCGCACGTCGGACAGATCGACCGCTCCATCTCGGACAGGTCGTCATCGCTGATCTCGCCGGCCAGACGTCTGCCGACACCCTCGAATATCGTGGAAAGATCGGCTCTCTTGCCACGGTATCGTCCTGGCAGCATCGGACCGCCGCTCAGTATCACCGATGGAATGTTGAGCTCCAGCGCGGACATGGCCATCCCCGGGACGATCTTGTCACAGTTAGTCACCATGACCAGGGCGTCAAAACCGTGCGCCTTAGTCATCGTCTCTATCGTGTCCTTCACAAGTTCGCGACTCGGCAGCGAGTACTTCATTCCGACGTGATTCATGGCTATCCCGTCGCAGACGCCGATGGTCGGAAACTCAATCGGCAGTCCTCCCGCGGCGTATACTCCCGACTTTACGGCCTCAACAAGCTTCCCAAGGTGGTTGTGTCCCGGTATTACATCGTTCCGCGAGTTCACGACCCCAACCCATGGACGCTCTATCTCCCAGTCCGTGTATCCATTCGCGTACAAGAGCGATCTATGAGGCGCGCGGTCCACTCCGCGTTTTACACTGTCACTGTTCATATCGGATCACCACTTTCCAGAGATTTAAGAGATCACCGGTTATGCTATACTATAAGCATAATCCGCTTCACAACTGGAGTTAAATGCCTATGCCGCGCCTCCATAAACGCTTGTTTCAACTCTTTTAACTTAGGGCCCTTGGTTTCGAACCGGCATTAGCAGAGAGGGGAGACTGATTTTATTACATAGATGCCGCGATCTCCGGTGACGAGCTGTAGAACCTGTCTCAGTTCAACAAGGAATCATCGGTTCCCGATAGCTTCTTTGTCCCCCAACCCTCTACTGAGATCGCCTCGTAGATCGCTGGCGCCCCGGAGGAATCCTTCGAGCGGGTGGCAAAGAAGACGGACTTAACGGGATCTGTCTCCGAAATTTTTAGATCGACCGGTTTCAGCCTGACTGCTGTGACCGCGCCATTGACCCTCAGGATAACACTGCCGTTGACATCCCTCCACAACGACATGACGGCGGGGAACTTGAAATTTTTTATCTTGAAATCCGAAACCCACTCCGCATTCTTTCCGTCGGAGTATCCGAACATACCCTGGCCGTCGGGATACACGTAAGCAACGTACTCGCCGGCTTCGGTAGTTATGCCGAGTCCGGCCGCCGGCCCCTTCGAATCCCTGAGACTCGCGGTTACAACCCACTCCGCGTACCCCCGCGCGTCATCCGGAATGAGAAAAGGCGTCTTGATATCGGCATTCGCGATCCTGGCAACTATCCTATAAGCGCCATCCCCCGGAATCTCGCTCTTTATCGCGTCCCTGTTCTCCTTGAAGTCTTTCACTGTAAAGGCTGCCCGATATCTCCCTGGCCGCTCCGTTTGAACGTCAGCGGAATCGGCCGCCCTGACGCCCGTGAAAATCGACATGAACAGAGTGGCTGTCACGGACAGAAAAAACGCGGCGCATATCCTCTTCATAATTCCTCCAAAGACATGCCAATGCTTATCATCCGCATAACTCGCCCCGCGGCTTCTTCAAGCAGGAAGCCACAGTTTTTCATCGCGTCCTCCAGCGTCATCACGCCGTCTACCGTGCTGGTGATGACGTCTATCCCCTCGTTGTAGACGCTTTCAGCCCCGTCGCCGATGCTGCCGGCTATAGCCACGACCGGCACTCCGTATTTTTTTGCCCTGCGAGCGACCCCGACCGGAGCCTTTCCATACGCCGACTGCGCGTCGATCCTTCCCTCTCCGGTGATCACAAGAGAGCAACCCGCCATCTGCCCGTCAAAGTCAACAATGTCCAGCACGGTGTCGATGCCCGACCCAATCCTCGCGCCGCAATAAGCCATAAGTCCGTATCCAAGGCCGCCGGCCGCGCCAGCGCCAGGAACGTCAGCCATATCCCTCCCAAGCTGGTTTTTCGTGATCACAGCAAGGTGAGCGAGATTTTTGTCGAGCTTTTTGATCATCTCGGGAGCCGCTCCCTTCTGCGGGCCATAGACAGCCGAGGCGCCGCGCTCACCGCAGAGAGTATTGTTCACGTCTGAGGCGATGACGACATCGCAGCTCCTGATGCGCGGGTCCAATCCAGAGGGATCAATCGACGCCAGAGCGGACAGGGATCCGCCTCCGCCGCGAAGCTCGATCCCCTCTCGGTCTCGAAAGGACATGCCAAGCGCCTGAGCCATTCCGACTCCGCCGTCGTTGGTTGCGCTGCCGCCGATGCCGAGAACTATCTTCCCGCAACCGAGGTCTAGCGCCGCCACGATGAGTTCTCCTACACCGCGAGTAGTCGTAAGGCTCGGGTCGCGCTTGTCCTCCGGCACAAGCGAAAGTCCGGCGGCCGCGGCCATCTCTATCACCGCGACGCCGCTGTCGAGCACGCCAAAGATGGATTCCACCGGAATCCCAAGAGGGCCTGTCACGATCCTGGTGTGAACAGCGCCGCCCGCGCCGGCGACGAGCGCTTCTACTGTTCCTTCGCCGCCATCGGCGATTGGGGTCTTTATCACCTCGGCATCGGGCGTCACACTCTTGATACCGGCCTCTACACGCTCGGCGGCTTCGACGCTCGACATACATCCTTTGAATGAATCAATTGCCACTACGATCTTCAAAGAACCCCTCCCCTAGAATGACACGAATCAGAGCAAAGTGTAAACTTACGCAATTATATCAGACCGCTATAAAAGTCAAATTTGATCAATCCACATCTACTCATTTTTCGTCTTAAGGAGATCAGTATCGCTTATTCCGATCACTCACTTGATCTCAACTATTCTCGACAGCGTCCTCACGATGTCAAACCCATCCCACATAACGCTTATATCCAGAGCGGAACCCACCGGGACGATTCTGTCGATGCCCCTCAGAAAATTATCAGCCACAAATCTCGATATTTCAGGCTTTTCAACACCGAAATAAGTCAACGTCTGCCACTTGCTCGTGACATGCGACGCGATTACGTCGATGTTGTCGGACTCGTATTCAAAGAAAAATCCGAACTTTCCGCAAAGACCCTCGACTCCGTTCAACGACGCAAGCTTCAGCCTGTAAATCAAATTTCCGTGCCGCACGACCGATTCGACGTCATCGACGCGCGAGAGACAGCAACAGAGCTCAGTGTATTTGTCCACCGCGTGGATCGGCGCCAGGTCGTATTCGCACGCGCGGAGCCAGACGGCACTCCAGAATCTCTCCCTGGCCCCCGGCGCTCTACGCGGGCCCGTCAGCCACATGATCAGGCTCGGCGACGAACACGCGTTCTGATCCACCAGATATGTGTCGTTGTAAAAATTATTCGCCAGACGCGCCACCGCGACGTTATCAAGCTTCATTACGGACTCCTCGCTGATGACGCAGAAGGAGTAACGGTCCGCGAACGATACCTCGACGGCCCTCGGCGGAATCGGTATACTCCTTATCCTTCGAACCGTCTCGTCACCACCCCATACGATACGGGCGTCACAGCGCTCGGAGAAAAACCGAGTCACATCGTCGTCACGCTCATAGCGGACCATCGCTATACGATGAGCGAACTCCGAGAATTCCGGCCTCTCCAGCAGCGAATTTATCGCGCCGCACACTATATCAACCTGCGGCCATGCTTTGGAGGGGACGCGGACTACGTTGGAGTTGCCGGACAACAGGCCAAATACTAGGGAGAACGCGAAGTTGATTGGAATATTGGACGGCGCGATGTGGAACACCGTCCCCCTGCCTAGCCTGACGTCCGGCGAACTAAAGTCCGACTTCAGCCGCGCAATGTTCGCCCTGCGGCAGAAAAACGCTAACGTCGCGACGTCGGGCGGATTCCTGTGCCGCGACAAGAGATCCGACAGCGCGGCCAAGAACGAACAAGCCTCGTCGGAATACGGCTTGAGCGGCCTTGCGTCGGGAATACCGCTGCCCGTCAGATAGATCACGCTATCTTTTTTCATAGGTATCGCCGCACCCTCTGGCCTCGGCCCGCGCGATACGGCCCTTTACCGCAAAGGTACGCCCGAGCCTGCCGCATGGACAGTCATCGACGCCAGTTACGCGGCCTATATCCTCAGTCAGGATGCTGTGGCCGGGATAACTCCAGGGCAATAGGGATATCGTCTGTATCAGCCCCTCATCCCCGGTCGGGCAGGGCAAAAAATCCATGTGACGCCTCACTATGACGTCGGAGAATATGGAACAGTGCAGCCGTCCCTCCTCGCACTCCATGAATATGGAGCCGGTCTGCTCGACCATGCCGTAGTAGTTGTGGACTCGCGAGACTCCGCAGACCGAACGCAGCGCCTCCGCAAAGCTGGCGGGATCCACAGCCGAAGCCTGTAACTTCTTCCATCCGCCGCCATGTATGAGGACGCCGCCATCTATGGGTAATCGCCTGCCGGACTCGGCCAGAGCCTTGTAAAAGTACTCCCATATCATGAACGTGAAGCCGAACAGCAGTACGTTCCCGCCTTTGTGGCGGTCCAGGAACGCCTCTATGGCATCCAGATTCAGCCTCATCTCCCCATCCAGGGCATATGTGACGTCTCGCCCCAGCATCGAAAAGCCCAATATCCCAGCGCCGCGCGCGGAGAACATTTTGCGGTCCTTCAGCAGTTCGCTCGAATCGACGACGAGCATCGGTAGACGATGCCCTCCAATGAAATCGGACGTTATCCTGGCAAGCGCCTTGGTCTGACGCGACGACGTCTCGCGATCGAGGAATATCTTCGACACGCTCTGCCCGGTGGTCCCGGACGAGGTCATGGTCTTCACAACTTCACGCCTGTCAACGCTCAGCAACTCGTGGGATTTAAACAACCTTACCGGCAAAAACGGAAAGTCAGAAACACCGCGTAGCGATTTCGTGTCAAATCCAAGCCCTCGAACGATCTTTCTATAGTCCTCGCAACGCTCGAAGTGAAACAGTGTCATATCCGCCATGGCTCTCTCAAAGAGCGAATTCTTGTCCCTCTCCCCCAGCGAGAATGGGGGCAGCGACGCTATTTCATCAAACTGAAACATTTATCCGCCCACCCTCTAGTTCAGAGTAAAGCACCTTTCCGGACGAACTCCGCGGGATCTCATTCGCTTTCACGACGGAAAAACCGGCTGGGCTTATGCCGGTACGCCGCGCGACGTACCGCTTCAAGGCTGCGATATCGTCCGAAACGGCGTATATCTTCAGCGCGTCATCGACTCCGCCGCACGCGCAGTCGGCGCCTGTTTTTTTGAGCAGCCGCTCGATATCGTCAAGGTTGACGCGGTTGCCGAACACCTTGAGGAAGCGCCTCTTCCTCCCAACCACATAGTAAAATCCGTCCTCGTCAGAATAAGCCATGTCCCCGGTCTCAAGCGTCCCGCCCCGCTCGTCCCCGCGCGCGAGGTCAAAGCGGTTCTCCGCGTAGCCAAGCGTCACATTGTCACCTTTGTAGATCAGCTCGCCAGTCACGCCTGGTTCATCTATGATACTCCCGTCATCGCCTTTCAGTGAAAACTCGCCGCCAGGTATCGCCACCCCGATGCTGCCGGGCTTCGACCGAGCGCTCTCCCACGGCAGATAGCTCATGCGAGCCGTTGCCTCCGTCTGGCCGTACATTACTATGAACCTCATACCTCTGTCGCGGCAGATGTCAATGAACTCGGCGCACATCTCAGGGACCAGCTTGCCCCCCGCCTGAGTCAGATACCTCAACGACGGCGTCTCCATGCGCCAGAAGCGCAGTTTTTTCAGCATCTCGTAGGTATACGGGACCCCGCCGAACGTTGTAGCCTTGCCGCTCCTGAGCGAATTCCAAAACTCCCTCTCCATCAGCGTCCTGTTCGTCAAGATCAATGCCGCTCCAGCATAAAGGTGTGTGTTGATTATGGAAAGTCCAAACGTGTAGCTCATCGGAAGGGTCGTTATCGCCCTGTCGCCGCTCAATATATTCAGATACTCCACAATGGAACTGGTGTTGCTCGATATATTCCTATAGGACTGCCGAACAAGTTTAGGGCTCCCCGTGCTGCCGGATGTTGTCAGCAACAGGGCCAGTTCCGGGTTAATGTCGTAATCGCGCTCAAATTCGGTCTTGACGAGACGATAACCGCCAAGCCCATGCGCGGACGAGTCGACTTCCAGTGAGGAATCATCAGGCAGAAAGACATACGACGGATGATACAGGTCCTTGAGATTGAGATACGCCTCGTCATTTATGGAATCGTTTATGAGAAGCGGCACAGCGCCGCGCCGCAGAAAACCCACATAAGCCGCTATGGACTCCGCGTCGTTGCGGCACACTTGAAAAATTACGCTGCGAGACTCGATCGCTGACGACAGATTGTTCGCGCCGCTCAACAGTTCGGAGTATGTAAACGTGTCCCCGGACTCAGTTATGAGGGCCATCCTGCCTCCAAACCGGTCTAACGAATGGAAAAACACTTCGCCCATCGGAGCTTATCCTTGTTCAAAAAATACAGAAACAATAACCAACGACACATTTAAACACCCCGATAAAATTTTTCGATCCTTTTCGCGATAAGCTCTCCCGTCAGGCCATATTTCTCCAGCAGATACGCATAATCCCCTGGCTTGCCGTAGCTATCCGGAAGCCCGATGAATAATTGAGGAAAAGTATTCTTCAACGTAGACTTGCGTTCGGCGACAGCGCTCCCCAGACCGCCGATAACGCTGTGTTCCTCGACAGTAACGACCGGCCCTCTTGATGCGGCCTCGTCAACCGCGGCTGTATCGAGGGGTTTTACCGTGTGCATATTGACAACAGATGCCGATATGCCGTTGCCCTGCAGAATTTCGGCGGCTTTAACGCTCTGATAAACCATTGTGCCATTTGTTATGACGGTAAGATCATCACCTTCACGGAGTCTTATGGATTTACCAATCACAAATTCGTAATCGCAGCCGTAAACGACAGGGTTGTTGACTCCGCCCGTAAGCCTGATGTATACGGGACCTTTCAGATCCGCCGCCGCGAATACCACCTTGAATATCTCCGCCCCGTCGGCAGGACAGAGAAGAGTGATATTCGGTATGGAGCGCGTCACGCTCATGTCCTCGATGCCATAATGTGAATTGCCGAAATGCCCTATCGAGAGTCCGCTGCTTATGCCAACAGCCTTTACGTTCAGCCCCATGCATCCTAGATTCACGCGTATCTGTTCTCCCGCTCGCATGGAGATAAACGGCGCGAATGATGTCGCGAAAACGGTTGCGCCGTCATGCGCCATTCCCGCGGCTACCCCTATTAAATTCTGTTCGGCTATCCCTACGTTGAAACATCTGTCCGGATATGCCTTGCTAAAACGGTCCAGTCCAGACGATATAATGAGGTCGGCCGATAAGACGTATATATCATCCCTCCGCGACGCGAGCTCAAGCAATGCCGCCCCAAAAACAGCGCGAGAACCCATTTTAGACCAGATCCTACTGTTTGCCGGCGTTATGTCAGCCATATATTACGACACCCCAATCTCGGCAAGGGCTTGTTCGTACATGGATTTCGTCAATCTGTTATGATGCCAGTCCCTGCTGTTCTCTACAAAAGACACCCCTTTGCCCTTTACTGTTCTGGCAATGACGGCTTTTGGGCGTCCATCAGCCGTTCTTTGCGCGATGCCGCGATACAGGCTGGAGACATCGTGCCCGTCTACCAACATAGTATCCCAGCCAAACGCGTCAAATTTTCGAGACAGGGAGGACATGTCCATTATTCCTCTGCTCTCGCCGTCAGACTGCATCGAGTTGTCGTCTACAATCGCAATCAGGTTATCGAGCTTGAACTGCGAGGCGGACATGACAGCTTCCCACACCTCGCCCTCGTTGCACTCCCCGTTTCCGAGCAGAACGTAAGTATTGAAAGTTTTCCCGCGTAATCTGGCGTGAAGCGCGATACCGACTGCCATGGACAGTCCTTGTCCCAAACTGCCATTTGAGGACTCGATGCCAAGATTTATATTCATAACCGTCAGTGAGGCGAGATCCGTTCCGTTTTGCTGAAATGTTTCAAGCAGATCCGGAGAAAAAAATCCAACTTGGGCCAGAGCCGCGTAAAGCCCTAACACCCCGTGTCCCTTGCTCATGATGAAACGATCCCTGTTCGGATCGGCCGGGGCGCTTGGATCAAAATTCATGACAGCGCCGTAAAGGACGGCCAATATCTCCACCACGGAAAGCCCTCCGCCAAGATGTACCCCGCTACCGCACTTGTAGGACATATCTAGGATGCTGCGTCTCATTGCTCCGGCCATACTTTCGATGCGAGCTCTGTTAAAATCGCCGTCTCTCATTTTAGTCCGCCATCCACTCGGATAACCTGTCCCGTTATGTAGCTCGACAGGTCTGAGGCGAGAAACAGAGCCGTGTCGGCAATTTCCGACGGCAAACCAACGCGCCTCAGATCCGTGCCGTTTTTCGTCTCTTCAAGAACAGCCGAGGGAAGGGTTGACAGCATATCCGTCTCCGTCACGCCTGGCGCTATGCAGTTAGCGCGCACACCGTACTCTCCAAGCTCGGCGGCGATTGACTTCGTCATCGCGATGACGGCGGCTTTAGACGCGCCGTACGCGGACTTTCCGGGGTTGCCATTCTCTCCGGCGGTTGAAGCTATGTTTATGATGCTGCCGGATTTCCGCTTCGACATAAACTTTGATATATATTGGGTCAGGAAAAACATCGAAAAAAAATTAACCTCAAACTGCTCTCTTAGTATAACCTCCGGCGTCATATGAAAGAGAGCGTTGTGAGTGATTCCGGCGTTGTTAACCAAAACATCGACCGAACGTCTTTCTGACATTATCCTCTTCGCGAACGCCTTCATTGCGGCGCCGTCCCTCATGTCGAAGAATACTGGCCATATCTCAACTCCATATCTGTCGGCAATCAAACGCGTCTCCTCGATAAATTCAGGCGAGTCGCTCCGAGCGTGAGCGTATATGTTTGCCCCATTGGCGGCGAACGTATTGATCATAGCCCGGCCAATACCCCTCCTTGTGCCGGTTATAATCGCATTCTTACCCTTCAACAGCATATCCGCGCCCCCTCGTCTATCCAATGCCGCCGTCAACCCGGATCACTTGACCGGTGACGTACTTCGACAGATCCGACGCCAGATAGAGTATTGCTCCCGCAACCTCGTCCGGAAGTCCAACGCGCTTCAGCTCGCTTCTCGCGATCATGCGAGACCTGATATCCTCCGGCATGGCGTCAGTCATCGCGGTCTTAATCACTCCCGGAGCCAGGGCGTTGACCCTAATTCCTTTTGGCGCCAGCTCTTCAGACATGGTTTTTGTCGCGGCTATCAGCGCGGCCTTTGATGAAGCGTAGGACAACTGTCCTGGATTGCCGTCCAGCGCGGTGATGCTTGAAATATTTACAACGCTACCGCTGCCCTGTTTGAGCATTAGCCTGGTGATATACTGGGTAAAGAGTATCTGCGAGAAGAAATTTATGGCAAATGTACGTTTCAACTGCTCCATCGTCACCATGTGAAAGAGAGCGTCGAAGTTAGCCCCGGCGATATTGATCAGGATATCGATCGATCTTTTGGATTTCTGGATAAATTTGGCCCCTTCCCTCACAGCATCTTCGTCGAGAAGGTCGAAACACACCGGCGTTATGGATACCCCGCAGTTACCGGATAAGTCCGAGATATACTCCGCAAACTGTTCATCCTCGCGCTGACAGCAAGCAAATATGTCCGCGCCGTTCCTTGCGAAAATTTCAAGCGCCGCCTTGCCGATGCCCTGCAAAGACCCAGTGATGACGGCGGTTTTACCCCTAAGTAACATCTCCTTAAAACCTACAGGTCCACTTCGTACTTTTTTATAATCTCCCTGCCTTTTTCAAACGAGGAGAAGTCTATTATGTCATCTGTTTCGAGCATGATTTCAAAACAATCTTCGAGCATCGCTATCAACACCATGTGCCCCGCCGAATCCCACTGTTCTATGGATTGGTACTCCAGCGACTGTACGCCAGCCTCGTCCTGTAGCTCGAACGCATTGACGAAACACTCGGTATATTTCTCGATATTTGTCACAAACAACCACCTCAAGCATATATTGTGCGCTTATGATAAGATCAATCTCTCCTGCGGTCAAATGAAACGCTCAATATATCAGACACTAATTTGTCTATCACTACGCTAGCGGATTTTGGATGAGCCAGAGGAGAGGGAACATGGATTATCAAGGAGCAAAGGCTCGCAGTCTTAGTGAGAACCGCGAGCTCCTTCGCTCCAGGGAAATGTTAATCCCCTGATCTATGTGGATCACGCGCCTTGAAGTGGCACGATTGCAACATATCGAATCTGGCGGAGACGTTCCAAAGCCAGCAGGCATGGATGTCATCGTCAACGGATTCTAAAGATAACGTAATAAAACCTCTGTTCGAGGTTTGTGTTGAGGAGTCTGTTTCCATACTCTCATCTCTGCCATTGACCAACCGTCTGAAATCGGATTGATGCAAGTTATAATCGCCTTCTCCCGGTACGCCCTGTTGCTGAACGATATTTGAATCAATGTAAATTTTTTGGATTAATTCATAACGACTATCGCTAATATTCGTATAATTTATTATCAACGTTTTAGACAGCTTGTCTATGCTATTTTAGCCTATATTGCAATACGTATTATCAATGTGTGGAAGCCGACAGCATATGTGGCAGATAACTCTCCATGTTGCTTATATAAAAATTTTGAATTATTCGATTATAAAGATGAATATATATTGCCGCAAGTTTTTTCCCGAATATAAATTAGTCATACAAAAAACACGTAGTGTCTCTCCCTTGAAGGATTTGTCGATGTGGAAAATTTTTGGAGAATTCTTGGTTTGGTTCACGTGTGCGGAATTAAGAATATATCTGAAGATATGGGGAGAAAATTGTTTTTTTGTCTGGCGACCGAAGGGAGCCAGCTAGCGGGGGTGAGGACGCGAAGCGTCCGAGGGGGGAGCTATATCCCCCCTTGTCCTTTTTTTGCCCTTTTTTTGACTTTTTTTGCCCTTTCTTCTCTTTCTTTATTTCATAAGTTCTACTTCTATTTCACCACGCCGCAAACCCTCTGATAGCAATGGTTTATGGGTTTTAGTCATACAAAAACCCCGTGATAGTCATACAAAAACCCCGTGATAGTCATACAAAAACCCCGTGATAGTCATACAAAAACCCCGTGATAGTCATACAAAAACCCCGTCATCTCTTTTTTATTTTCATGATATTTTTGTTGATAACTCTGTATTTTTCAATAAACGCTGTGATAGAGACTGTTTGTGGCATCCCATATTTTCACTAGTCATACAAAAACCCCGTGATAGTCATACAAAAACCCCGCGATAGTCATACAAAAACCCCGTCTTGCAAGTCATGTGGAAAAGTTTTCCACATTTTTTTCCACAATCTTTTCCACAATTTCGATTCGATGCCGCATTCATGAGACTTCATATAAGGAGATACTGGCCAGTTCTGTGATTGGACTGCGGTTTACTCTCACAAACCATTGCTAATACTGGGTTACATGAGGTGGTTCCAAAATATAGTCATACAAAAACCACGTGAAAATATTAGATGCGTTATCGCGGTTTCTTTTGTGTCATGAATAGAACCTCATGCCTTGGTTTAGCAAATCTGGGCATACCGCGGACAATTCATTCTTGTATTGTGTTGCTAAACTCATAAAATAGACGTGGTTTTTGTATGACTAGACTTTAAAACTCTGGCTTCCTATCCGCATCAAATCAGCCTTTCTTAAACCTAACGCGTATGATCGTTGATCACAACGAGCAATGGAAACAGACGCAAGTCGGTAGTGGTCCAATGTGTTGACGTACTTTTATGAAGGCACTGATATCAAGGGCTGAAAATTGGCTATCAACACATATTGGATCCACTACCCATTAAGATTACCTCACGATTTCTTTATCCACCGCGCTTAGCCACGAAGATATTGTTTGGTCAAGACTGGGAGGATCTATACTCGATACGCGAGAAAATTCCATTCCGCTGACAAGTTTTGCGTTTCTGGCTTCGTGAGCGAAACGCTGGAAAAAATCTCCGGACCTTCCTCCCTGGGTGCAGAAGGGAACCACTATCTTACCGTTAAAATCACTCCCGGAAAGAAAAGAGAGCATCGGAAGCGAAACCGTGTACCACCAGACGGGAGAACCTACAAAGATCACATCGTACATGCTGAAATCGAGCGCGGTTGTTTCCAACTCGGGATACTTGTTGTTGCCCAAGTCGAGCTTTGCCCTCAAGTACAGCATGGGCGTGTTGGGGTAAGGTTCCCGC
The DNA here is from genome assembly GCA_031268885.1 of Synergistaceae bacterium. Lineage (GTDB taxonomy): Bacteria > Synergistota > Synergistia > Synergistales > Synergistaceae > JAIRWR01. The sequence continues at coordinate 19,124 of JAIRWR010000033.1, read as the reverse complement.
GTCGTGAGTTCCAGAAGCGTTCCGCCTGTCATGGCGCCGATCCTCTGTGCCACTTCAGCGGTGTTTCCGCCCGCGGAATAATAGACGACCAACACTTTACCCAGATCGTGCTTTGGAGCCGGACTTGGAAACATTCTCGCCGCTCTCTGAGAAGGAACCGTGAACGCGCTCCAAATCAACCATATTGCCAGAAGAACGACGATCAAAAATAACGCGCCGATAACTCTCCACTTTTTTGTCATGTTGATCACTCCTCTCTTAAGAGCATACCACAAGAGATACGCAAGGAGCCGGATTATTGATATGCATATAAAAAGGGCCTCAAGGGCGCTAGAGTGACGGATTATCTCGTCCCAGGGGTGTACAGTTCGGACTTGCCGCGGCGTCTCAAGGTAATTTGGAGGATTATTGACTTTCAATCTGAGGTATTATAAAATTGAGTAATAAAAAATATGCCAAATAAGAGAGTGATTTCTAGTGGTTTTTACTGATTCAGTAGACACTCAAATAGTATATAATTCAGGCAGGCAGGCAGGCAGGCAGGCAGGCAGGCAGGCAGGCAGGCAGGCTCTCTAAATATTTTTTCACTTTTCTCCAGTGGAGTTTTGCGTCGGAGTCCATTCGAATACACCAAATTTTTCAAGACCAAACGAATAAAAAATAACTTTGCCTTTGCGGAACGCGTGGACACGCAAAATGCGCCCACGCGTTCCGCAAAGAGAGGACGAATCATCTGATCTACACGGTTGTTAACTTAAGGGATTGAGCCTAAATCTCCAATCCGGTTAAAGATGGATGTTAAGAACCCAAGGCTGTAACTGGATTAATGCGATTCAGGTATCGCGGTAAGCTGGTGAATTTACGAATTCCAGTAGATGCCCATTATTACTGCATGTAGAGCATATTTTGATTGATCGGAGCGGAGATTTTAAGTATGAAAAAATTTTGGGGAAAGATACTGCATAGAATTCGCCGGTTGTATGGAGGGAAAAATACACCTTTAGAAATTTTGCTTTATATTTTACTTTATTGTGTTGATAACTCGATAAAAGCTGTTACCCGTAAGGATTTCAATTTTCGTTGTAAACCTATGCTGAATCGTAATGAAAGGAAATATCGGACAGGTAATTACTATACTTTAAAAGAGGTGCATTTACCTCTGTTAGATCCAGTGACGAGTATTCTTTTTTGGGGAAGTGTTTTTCAAGAAATTTTCGAAGTCTACTTAGAACATAATGACTGTTATGATGAGATAGAAATGTCCTCCTATTGTAATCCTGTGATGGAGGAAAGTTACGGTTTGCGCAATAATTTTGTTAACGTTACAGTAGGATCAGATGATGTGGTTTTGGATGTGGGGAGCTGGATTGGAGACTTTGCCGCTTATGCTTCGGCTAAAGGAGCCATAACTTATGCTTTTGAACCCTCTGATACCGTTTTTGATTATCTTCTGCAAACCGCAGAGCTTAACAAAAATATATATCCTATAAAAAAAGGGCTTGGCGCCACAAAAGATATAGTAGCTTTTTCAAACGACATAAATAATTCTATTGGAGATGCTATTATTCCTGGAAAGATTACAGGTGGGGAGGAAGAGAATGTTATCGAGATAACCACCATAGACGCTTTTGTAGAAGAGAACAACTTGACGCGAGTTGACTTTATAAAAGCTGATATTGAAGGATATGAACGCTACATGCTTGAAGGTGCAAAAGAAACGTTAAAGAGATTCGCGCCAAAATTAGCAATTTGTACATATCATCTGCCAGACGATCCTGAAGTCTTAGCTAATCTTATCAAAGACGCTAATCCCAACTACAATATTGTACAAAAGCGAAGGAAGTTATATGCGTCTCTACCAAATGCAACATAGTAAATCAAAGCTCGGGTGCGCCTTGCAATTCGAAAACGGCATACGCGGACGTATAAGCGTAATATAGCTATTTTGGCCTTGATGATATTAGCTATGACGTGTTATGCTTTCGGTAATGTGAGGTGATCGGGAATGATAGTAAATTCAACGGAAGTGCAGAATAATTTCGGGAAATACCTGGAGCTTGCGTCTCAGCAGGAGATAGTGATAACTAAAAACGGTCAGGCCGTGGCAAGGTTGCTGGGGACAGATAAAACTGTCTCTTTCTTGTCTGATCGCCTGGTTGGCATTATACCTGAAAACGCGGACGAAGACGCCTTGAAGACCGAACGTTTGCTGCGGCAATGAGACTGCTCCTCGATACAAATATCATTGTTGATATTTTGTCGAAGCGCGAAGGTTACGCGGACTCTCTGAATGTCCTGAAACGCTGTGAGATAAAAAAGGCTGAGGGTTATGTCTCTGCGGTCACGGTAACGGACGTCATGTATATCTTGCGGAAGCACATAGAGCCCGGCGATGTGCGCGAGGCTCTGTTGACGCTGATATCCATTGTCGAAGTCGCCGATATCACAAAAACGGATATAAGAGGGGCTTTTTCATGCGGCATAAGAGATTTTGAGGATGCGGCGCAGGTAATGTGCGCGAGTCGGATAGGGGCAGATTATATTGTCACTCGCAACATGAAAGATTTCGAGGGTTCCTCAGTCAAACCGATTCTTCCTGGGGATATTTTGGCGCTCCTATTCTGAAACTGGAGAGTTCAAGGGTAATTGATGATTTGAGCGGGACGCCCGCAAAATCATTCCCGCATAAGGTAAAATCAATGTTAAGAAAACGCTGACTAAACTTTTGAAAGTAATAAGTTGCCGGTATACATCGATTTGAGTTCCAAGGAGGATATAGGGTTATGAGAATCCTATTATCAAAAGTTCGTATAAGTAATTACCGCTCGATTGAATCAATGTCATTAGATTTGGGGATGTCGAATTTATTGATTGGTCAAAATAATACAGGTAAAACTAATTTTTTGCGGGCGCTTAACATTGCAATATCAGGGGCTTCAGACATATCAGAGAATGATATTTTCGTTACTCAAAATGAGAGGCTGAACAAAACGAAAGTAGCTGTAATCGATATTCTCTTTCAACCTATTGATTGTGAAGGCAAAATTTGCAATGCGTTTTCCGATTTTTGGACAAGTGTTTTTACAGATGTCTGGATTACGACAAGCAATGAAGGAAACTTTGTTGGGATTCGCACAGAAATCAAGCTCGACCCATTCAAAGATAGTTATGTCTTAAGTCGTCATTGTATCAGACAATGGGGAGAAAGTATAGACACGGCAATGATTGAAACCAAAAAGACAACGTTCAACGATGATATACGAACATCATTGCAGTCCTTTTATATGGATGCAAACCGAGATATTGTTCAAGATTTGCGAAATCGCAAATCGTATTTCGGTCGAGTCACGTCCAACTACGATCTGTCCGATGAAAAAATAAGAGATATTGAAGAACAGCTAAGCACTATGAACGCAATGATTATTGAGAGTATACCTTCTCTCAGTCAAACAAAAGAACGGATTTCAGCAATAGGTGAAACAATTGGTTCCTCGTCAAGCACAGTTGAGATAGAACCGTTAGCAAGGAAACTCTCTGATCTGAACAAAGGTATGGATATTGTCATGAAAGACGGTTTTGCTGCCGCTTTTCCAATATCACAACAAGGATATGGGACGCGGAGCTGGATTTCGTTTTTAACATTAGCGGCATTTACAGAGAATCAAAACGAAAAATTGCGTGTTGATGACGAAGAAGCCGAACAGTACATTATGCTTACAATGGAAGAGCCGGAGGCACATCTACATCCTCAAGCCCAACGACAATTATTCGAGCAAATATCAAATTTTACAGGGCAAAAAATAGTTAGCACCCATTCACCCAGTATTGTTGCCCATTCAATCTTAGCTGATGCGATTTATTTCAGCAAGCGTGATGGAAAAACCTCTGCCGTTCGATACAAAGCCTGTAACAACAAAGATAATGTTGACTTGATGATATTTCGCGAGGTTATTAACACAAGAGCCGATATCTTATTTGCTTCCGCTGTTATTCTATGTGAGGGTATAACAGAGGAATTGGCGTTACCAGTTTATTTTCAAAGTTATTTCGGATGCGCGCCATTTGCGCTTGGAGTGAACATTATCAATACTGGCGGAAAAGACAAGTATCAACCTTTCCTCTCGCTAATTAGAGATTTTGATATACCTTGGTTTATTTTTAGCGACGGAGAACCTGACGCAATTAAGGCTGTAAGTTCGGCAGTAAAAGCAATATTTAATGTGGATGACTATGCTGCCTTGGGAACTGTGTTTGTTCTGGAAAATGGTGACGACTATGAAAAGTATCTCATTCACGCAGGGTATTCCGATGTAATGATTAGTGCCATCTGCGACTATGAAGAAGATGATAAGTTCTTTGAAAACTACATTCAAAAAATGGACGGTCAGAGACGAAAGAAGGACATCGTCCGTGATTATAAGCATGAAAATGGGCAAACAGAAGCATTGATTGATATATGTCATGAACATAAGACGGATTTCGCATTGCCTATAGCGAGGAAAATTGTGGAAGAAACTGATGTTGATAAACGGATACCTCCTAAAATTAAACAAGTGTTCGATGTATTGGCGAATCGGCTTGGGTACAATAGAGCTGCGACTGAGGAGGAAATGCAATGAAACTCTCTCCCAAACAAAAAACAATCGTTGAACATATTGACGGAGCAATACTCGTCAATGCAGGGCCAGGAAGTGGTAAGACACGTGTCCTAACAGAGCGTGTTAAGCATTTGCTATCCGTAAAAAAACGCGTAAAAGTGTTAGCGCTGACTTTTAGCAATATGGCGGCAGAAGAAATGCGTTCACGACTTGATACCGACCGCGAAGTTGGTGAAGCTATTGAGCGTGTCACTATTGGTACAATCCATTCCTTCTGCCTTGATGTCATTCAGTCTAGAGGCTATCTTATTGGGCTACGTCCTGATGTTTCATTATTTGAAAACGAAACCGACAGAGTTGCCATTCTGCGTAGCATTTTCACTGATGAATCCCAATTACAGGTGATATTGAGCGGGAAACAAAAACCGGATACATTCTTGTCTACATGCCTTTCGATAATATCGGAACAAAAACGAAATTTGATTTCGCCAGAGTTGTGTGAAGTGGAAGACTCGTTCCCTGAGATTTATCAGAAATACAACGATGTTTTGAGAACCCAAAATGCAATGGACTTCGATGACATTTTGTTTTTCGCTTATCGAATTTTAGCAGAAAACCTTGATGTTGTAAGACTGTATAACTCTGTTTATCGCTACATTTGCATAGATGAATCTCAAGACTTGAACAACGCTCAGTATCGAGTAATTCAAGCCTTATGTGGCACAAATTTTCGTAATATTATGATGGTAGGCGATGCTAATCAGTCTATATATGCGTTTAATGGTTCAAGTAGTAGTTATATGTCACAATCGTTTGTGAGGGATTTCAACCCTACTGTGTATACGCTGGACGAAAATTTCCGCTCTGCCAAGCAGATAATCCAATTTGCGAATAACCTTGTTGGAAGCCAAGAGGATATATCAAAGTATTTCTATGACGGCAAAGTTGCAATTTCCGCTTGCGCAAATGAAGCTGAAGAAGCCCAGAATGTACGAGTAATGCTTGAAACCCTTCTTGCTAACGGGCATAAGGATATTGAAAACCATCTGAAATATGAAGATTTCGCGATTATAGCTCGAAATAAATATGTCTTTTCGCAAATTGAGCGTGTATTCACGGAGAGAAAAATTCCTTTTTATTACAAGAAAACACGATCAGGTATTTCTTTTGAAACAGATTATATGAAAGCATTTGATTTAATATTGCGCCTAATTATGAACCCTTTAGATTTATTTCATAGACAGCTATTGTTTAAGTTGATACCTTCAAAATTTCCTATGGATACTATTTCTAGTGACATAAAACAGCTAATAGAGGTTCTTTTGACATCACAAAACAAGTTTGCGTGGTTGAAATCCGCATTGCCTTATCTTTCCATCGACGGCGTATTGAACTTTGATAAAGCGCTTGGTTCCCTAAAAGAAAATATGCCGTCTACTTCATCTGATGATGATAGGTATTTACTTGAAGAAGACATCAATGAATGGCACAAACACTGGACTAAATTCAAGAGCCATATTTCGAGTGAAAATCGATCGTTGGTATCGTTTCGTAATGCGATTTCACTCGGCAAAACGCAAGAAATAGATGGGGAATCTGGCGTTGTCCTGTTGACCGCTCATATGTCAAAGGGATTAGAATTTGAAGTTGTATTTATCATCGGATTGGCTGAGGGAACATTCCCTGATTACCGCGCTGTAAATAGTGGCGGTGAAGCACTGGCACAAGAGAAGAACAATATGTACGTTGCCGTTACACGCGCAAAACGACTTTGTTTTTTATCATATCCGAAAGGAAAACGCATGCCTTGGGGGGACGACAAACAACAAAGACCATCTCGATTTATCAGCCAGTCTTTAGCTCAGCTTGCTTGCCGGAGGTAAAATAACGTTAGTCTGCGATCATGAACAGAGTAGCGGAATCTCTGATCGTGCGTATCCATTGTGTTATTATGGATAAGAGTCTCATAACCACGGGGCGCCAAGCCCAGAGTTCGGATAATACTGCTGATGCCGGCAAGATCAGATCGCAGCATGAACCCAACGACGATTCAAACCCCGCTATATGAACCTGTGGTTTCAGGGGAGGGATTTGGAGGATTATTGACTTTCAAACTCAGGTATTATAAAATCAACTAATAAAAAATACGCTAAATAAGAGAGTGATTTCTAGTGGTTTTTACTGATTCCATAAGCACTCAAATAGTATACAATTCAGGCAGGCAGGCAGGCAGGCAGGCAGGCACTTTCTCTAAATAATTTTTTACTTCCCTCCGGTGGGGTTTCGCGTCGGAGTCCATTCGAATATACCAAATTTTTCAAGACCAAACGAATAAAAAATAAACTTTGTCCTTCGTGGAATGCGTGGGCGCATTTTGCGTGCCTGCGCGTTCCTCGAAGAGGGGATGGATTATCTGATCTACACGGCTGTTAACTTAATTAATTAAGGCTAAATCTCCAATTTTAATTAAATACTGTGCATATATCAAGTTGTTATCCCATCACAATTCGCCGAAGTAAGGAGAGGTGAAATGATTGTCATACACGAAGCAATACTTACAACAGGCAGGGCAGATTATAGAATCTCTTGACGAATTCTCGTTCGAAAAGATAGTAGATGTTCTTTTGCTCGTGCGTCAGATGGAAGGGCGTTTATTTTTTTTGGGAGTTGGCGGCGGAGCGGGAAACGCGACCCACGCGGTGAACGATTTTCGTAAAATTTGCGGCTTTGAGGCTTATGCCCCAACGGATAACGTCTCTGAACTTACGGCACGCGTCAATGATGATGGATGGGAATCTATTTTTTCAAAATGGCTTAAAGGTTCTCGGCTCCGCAAGGGCGATGCTGTTTTTGTCTTTTCGGTGGGAGGAGGCAATAAAGAGAAACAGGTCAGCGCCAATATCGTCGAGGCGCTTGTTTACGCGAAAGAAGTGGGGGCATTTGTTCTGGGAGCCGTGGGCAGAGATGGGGGCTATACCGCTCGGGTGGCGGATGCGTGCATTGTCATTCCCACGGTTGACGCGGAGACTGTTACGCCGCATACCGAGGCTTTTCAAGGCGTGGTCTGGCATCTTCTGGCCACCCATCCCAAGCTCAAGATCAATGATATGAAGTGGGAAACCATGAAATGACTTCTCATAGGAGAGCTATTTTCCTGGATCGCGATGGAGTCATTACCGCAAATGTGTATTACGAACGTTGGAAAGAATGGGAAGCTCCAATGTCCCCCGGGGACGTTGAGTTGTTGCCTAATGCGGCGGAAGCTTTACTGCGTTTTCAGCGGAAAGGTTATCTTCTTTTTATCGTATCTAATCAGGGTGCTTACGCGAAGGGAAAAATCGCGCTGGAGTCTTTAGTCGCGACGGCAAAACATGTTGAAGCTTTACTCGCCGGCGCGGGAGTCGAGATTACTGAATCTTATTATTCATATTCCCACCCTCAAGGCGTTGTCTCGGATTTTTCGGGAATCTCGCTTGAGCGTAAACCCAGTCCTTACTTTCCGCGCCTCGCGGCCGCATCGCATGGGGTGGATTTGTCCAATTCATGGATGGTCGGAGACAGGGACACGGATATTCTTTGTGGGCGGGCGGCCGGATGCCGAACATTGCGAATTTTTAGTCCTCATGCGGAGGCGGCTTCGGTCACTCCTGATTTAGAAGCGCAAACTCTGTTTGATGCGGTGGAAATGCTTGTGAATTTTGTTTCATAAGGAGGAAATCGTCATGTCTCATCTCAACGAACTCAAAATTAAACTCTTTATGGACGGCGCGGACGTAGCGTCGATGAGAGAGATTGCCGCGCGTCATCCGTTTGTGAAGGGTTTTACAACGAATCCTTCATTGATGCGTAAATCGGGAGTTGCCGATTATTACGCTTTTGCCCGGGAGGCTCTCGTCATTGCGGGAGATTTACCTATTTCTTTCGAAGTTTTTTCGGACGATTTCGAGGAGATGGAACGCGAGGCCCGCGTTATCGCTTCATGGGGGCCCAATGCTTTTGTGAAGATTCCTATCACCAATACACAAGGCATAAGTTCCTGTCCATTGATCGAAAGACTGGCGGCTGATGCCATCAAAATCAACGTCACCGCGATTCTGTCTCCAAAGCAGGTTGAAGAAACGGTTCTTGCTCTCTGTTCCGCGACCCCGGCAATTATCTCCGTCTTTGCCGGCCGCGTCGCGGATACAGGACGAGACCCTATGCCGCTGATGCGCGAGTGCGTCGCTCTTTTGAAAGCAAAACCTCAGGCGGAACTTTTGTGGGCTAGTCCGCGTGAATTGTTGAATATTTTTCAGGCAGACGACGCGGGATGCCATATCATCACCATCACTCCCGATCTGATTGCCAAGCTGAATCTGGTGGATAAAAACCTGGAGGAATATTCTTTGGAAACAGTACAAATGTTTTATCGAGACGCTTGCGCGGCCGGTTTGAAATTATGAAAGAAGATTTTGTGTTGTTAGAGAGTTTGAAACCATGCGCGCAGCCGTAATTGGCGGAGCCGGTTTTATCGGCAGTCACGCGGTACGGAGATTGTTGGAGAGAGATGTGGCTTCCGTAATGGTCTATGATAACTTTTCTTCAGGGAGGGAGTCCCATTTAGAAGGAATCCGGGATTCAAGGTTTTCCGTCGTTCGAGGGGACGTTAAGAAACTTGATTTACTGACGGAGACCTTGAAATCAGTGGATCAAGTATGGCATTTCGCTTCGAACCCAGATATAGCCAGAGCGATGAGTGAACCCAACGTCGATTTTTGGGAAGGCACATACTTGACCAACAATGTTGTCGAAGCTATGCGGCGAGTGGGAGCCAAGGAATTAATTTACGCGTCGGGCAGCGGTGTTTATGGCGATACCGGTTTAGTGGAGACAGCCGAGACCTATTCGCCGATGCGTCCGATTTCGACTTATGGCGCGTCGAAGTTGGCTGGCGAAGCGCTGATTTGCGCTTACTGCCATATGTTTGAGCTTCGTGCCAGAGCTTATCGTTTCGCGAATGTCGTTGGGCCGAAGCAGACTCATGGAGTGGGATTTGATTTTATTCGCCGATTGACGCAAGACTCCTCCAGATTAAAGATTCTGGGGGATGGAACGCAGAGCAAATCGTATATTCATGTAGAAGACGTCCTGGACGCGATATTTTGCACGGCGTTCTGTGCCGCGCAATCCTTTGACGTCTATAACGTGGCGACGGGAGACTATATCACTGTGACGGAAATCGCCGATCTGGCGGTTGAACTTATGGGACTCCCCGGAGATGGCGTGATATACGACTACTCCGGAGGAGACAGAGGCTGGAGAGGCGATGTGCCGGTGGTTCGGTTCGATCTTTCGAAAATCTACGCGGCAGGTTGGAGACCTCGCATGAATTCCAGAGAAGCGCTGCGTTCCTCAATGTTGGATATGAAGAGAGAAGCGGAGAGTCGGCGATGATTCTGACGCGATCTCCGTTACGGATATCTTTGGGCGGAGGTGGGACGGATCTTCCTTCGTACTATCGGAAATACGAGGGGTTTCTTCTGGCTGGAGCCATCGATAAGTATGTGTACGTCTCTGTTACGCGTCCTTTTGCGGAGGGAATCTATCTCAAGTATGCTCAGATAGAAAAGCTCCAGAAAGTAGAGGATATTCAGCATCCCATTATACGGGAAGCCTTATCGATGCAAGAGTTGAAGACTCCTCAAATCGAGATTACGACGGTGGCGGATATTCCAGCGGGCACAGGGTTGGGTTCCTCTGGAGCTTTTGCCACAGGACTCTTGCGAGCTCTTTTCGCGCACAGGAGAAAACATATGCTCGCTCAAGAATTAGCCGAGATGGCTTGTCATATCGAACTTGACCGCCTCGGCGAGCCTATAGGAAAACAAGATCAATATATAGCGGCTTACGGCGGTCTCACCGTATTTACATTCCATCGAGACGACACGGTGACGGCGGAGCCTTTGAAGATTAAGATCGAAACTATTTTCGATCTCGAGGACAGATTACTTTTGTTCTTTACAGGATTTATCCATAGCGCTGGGAAGATTCTGAAAGACCAACACGAACGTTCACAAAATAATGAGACTGAGATGTTGAATAACCTGCACTATGTCAAGAATTTGGGTTATCGCAGCAAGGAAGCCCTCGAACAGGGGAATTTGCAATGTTTTGGGGAGTTGATGCATGAGCACTGGGAACATAAAAAGGTACGGTCGCAAGGGATGAGCAATCCACAGATCGACGCGTGGTACGAGCTCGCGACGCGCAGCGGCGCTGTGGGAGGGAAGCTCGTGGGAGCAGGCGGCGGTGGTTTTCTAATGTTTCTGGCGGAGGATAGTTCTCGCTTACGGCGAACGATGAAGAGCGCCGGGTTGGAGGAAGTGCGTTTTCGTTTTGATTTCGAAGGAACGAAGGTCGTGTTTTCGTGACATTGACGTTGCCTGTTGCTGTTTTGGCTGGAGGGTTGGCGACGCGTCTCCGCCCTTTGACAGAGAAGATTCCGAAGTCGTTGGTTGACATCGGGGGCCGTCCTTTTATCGATTGGCAACTCTGTCTTTTGCGTACAAAAGGCATTGAAGACGTTGTACTCTGCGTCGGTTTTCTGGGTGAGCGAATCGAAGCGTATGTAGGCGACGGAAAGAGGTGGGGGCTGAATGTCCGATATTCTTACGACGGCGAGATTCCCGCTGGAACTGGCGGAGCGGTGAAGGCGGCGTTGCCTTTTTTAGGCGAAGAGTTCTTTGTGTTGTATGGAGACAGCTACCTTCCTATTGATTATGAGTCGGTGGAACGGGCGTATAAGGATTCTGGAAAAACAGCCTTGATGACGGTTTACCGGAACGAAAATCATGGAGGCGCAAGCAATGTCGTGTTTGTTCCAGGGGAAAAATCCAGCGCGTATGGGATTATCGAATGTTACAGCAAAAAGGAGCGCACCCCTCGGATGCGTTATATCGATTATGGACTGAGTTGTCTTTCGGCTAGTTTATTTGCTAAAAAGGAAGACGCGTTCGATTTAGCGGATCTTTATTCCGAACTTGCGGCAAAAAGATGTTTAGCGGCATTTGAGGTTGGAGAACGTTTTTACGAGGTGGGATCATTCGAAGGAATTAGAACTTTGACATCATTTCTGGAGCGATAAATCATAAATTTTTTAAAGAAAGAGAGTGTTTTGCATAAAGTTAATTTATTTTAGCCAGCATTTTCCTCCCGAACGCACGGCAGCGGCTTTTCGGTGTTATGAAAACGCAAAAGCCTGGATACAGGAGGGCATTGAAGTCACAGTTTTTACGGGATACCCCAATTATCCGTTGGGGAAAATTTTTGATGGATATAACGCCAAGCTCTTTGAGGAAGAGAGGATGGGTGATGTTCGCGTACTTCGCAATAAAATAATGGCCAAACCCAACACCAGCTTCTTCGGGCGAATATTGAACATGCTTAGCTTTTTTATGTACGGTTGCTGGAATATCTATGTGAAAGGACGCGAAATCGGCAGAGGATTCGATGTAGTCTTGGGCACGAGCGGGCCAATTTTCGCCGCGCTCTTGGGCTATCTCTTCGCGTGCAGGCGTCATATTCCCTTTATCATGGAATTACGCGACATCACCTACCTGCAACTTGTCGCCGTGGGAAAACGCGAGAATAGTTTGGGTGTTCGCCTGATGAAGCGGCTGGAAATTTTTCTGTGCGGCAGGGCGAAGATGATCGTTTGTGTGACTCAAGGTTTTAAAGAGATATTGACGCGAGAATGCGGCGTAGCCTCCGACAGGATAAGAGTCATCGTTAACGGTGTGGACGTTGAAGATCGCGGAATTCGGGAAATCAACGCCTCGCGCTTGGTTCTGTCTTATTTCGGCACGCTTGGAATATCTCAAAACGTTGCGGGCACACTGCAATACGCCGAGGTCATCCGCCAATACGTTCTCGATTTCAAATACCTGATTATTGGAGATGGCGCTCAAGCGATTGACGTGCGGCGAGTGTGCGCTGAAAAGGTTTTTGTCGAAATTCTGCATGGAATGGAGCAGGAAGAGCTGGAGACTTATTACTCCGATACGTTTCTGTCCGTGGTTGTTTTGCGAAAAGCGAAGGAGTTTAGCTGTACGATCCCATCTAAATTGTTCCAAACGATGGGGCGCGGGATAGCGGTGCTCTACATTGGCCCCGAAGGGGAAGCCGCGGAGATTCTTCGGAGGTGCGGAGCTGGCATTGTCCTTACGAAAAGCGTGGAGGAAGACCTGAAAGATCTGCGTGTTTTTTTCTCCCAATCCGACTGGCACGATAAATTATGGAACATGGGGCGTAACGGACGCAAAGCGGCATTGAAATACTACTCTCGCAAAGAACGGGCGGAAGATTATTTACGGGAAATAAAAATTTGTGTTGGGACTGATGTGAGCCGGTGATGCGTAAGATCGGGTTGTGACAATGGTGACAGTTCAACTTCCCTCTGGTCCCTGAGGTTTGAACGTTTAGGGGAAATATGTTCGACGTTGTTTAATAACGGTGCGCGCAAAGGATTTTAGGAGGCTGCTAAAATGGTTAATGTTATCGGGTTGGGATACATCGGTCTTCCTACCGCGCTTATGTTGGCAGCGCATGGAGTGGAAGTGGTTGGGACAGACTGCGATGTCAATCGAATTTCCGAACTCAACGCTGGGCGTATTTTTTTCAATGAACCAGGGTTGAAGGAGCTGTTTACAAGTGCCGTCTCTAAGGGGATTCAATTTACATCGGAATATGTCCGCGCGAATACGTACATCATCGCTGTTCCCACACCGTGCGATTCCAAGAGCAAAAAGATCAATCTGTCTATTATCGCCGCGGCTATCGAATATATATCGGCTTTTTGTCCCAAAGGAGCTATTCTCATTATCGAATCGACGGTATCGCCGGGTTCCATTGAAAAATTAGCCCGCTCAATACTTGATATGAAAGGTTTCACCGTTGGAGAGGATATTCACTTGGCGCATGCCCCGGAGCGCGTCATTCCAGGCAATATGATCCAAGAACTCAAGCATAATCCTCGCACAATCGGGGCGGATAACCCAGCAATCGCGAAGTCCGTCGCTGATTTGTACCGTTCTTTCTGTGAAAGCGAAATCACGTTGACGAATATACGTACCGCTGAAATGACAAAGGTGGCAGAGAACACATTTCGCGACGTTAACATCGCGTTCGCGAACGAATTGGCAAAAATATGCCGCAACGACAATATAAATGTGTACGATGTCATCAGCATCGCGAACAAGCACCCGCGCGTCAATATTCTTTTTCCCGGCCCGGGCGTTGGAGGGCATTGTATTGCTGTCGATCCCTGGTTTCTTGTGGGGGATTATTTCAAACTGGCAAATCTTGTATTCGCCGCCCGCAAAGTTAACGATTCAATGCCGGAGTATGTGTTGGAACGCATTGCGACAATCATGAAAGCCGAAAAGATGGAAGATATTTCTCGCGTTGGGTTGTATGGCTTAACGTACAAAGCTGATGTCGATGATGTTCGCGAGAGTCCGACTCTGCAGTTACTTGAATGTATGGAACGGCACTTAGCGCATGGGGTAAAAGTATATGATCCTTTGATAAAACAAGATATGGTGAAGAACCAGTATCACAACTTGGATGTATTTCTTGGAGATGTGGATATGGTAGTGATTATGGTTGGACACAAAGAGGTTATTGAAAACCTGTTTAAACTGGAAAACAAAATTTTGCTCGATACACACAACATAGCGTCTGCTTTAAGACATTATTCTCTTTAAAATAAGCTGAAGGAGAAGGGCCATGTGTACGATTAGCGTCATCGTTCCAGTTTATAACGTGGAGAAATATTTGCCTAAATGCATTGAAAGTATTTTGACCCAGACCTATGAGAATTTTGAATTAATCCTAGTTGCGGATGAAGGACCAGACCGTTCCAGTGAGATTTGTGACGAATACGCGGCTAAAGACAAAAGAATCAAAGTATTGCACAGGCCAAAAGGAGATCTGTCTGGAGCGCGAAACGACGGGATCGAACAGGCAAAAGGCAAATATATTATGTTTGTCGATGCCGATGATTTTACACGACAAGATTTTATGCATCATTTATTGTGTTTGGCAAAAAAATATAATGCTGACTTAGTGATCACACGATCTATAATTATTTATGAGAACGGCAGGATAAGGAATATAGACCCTGGCCTAAAAGAAGGTATTTACTCTAAACAAGAGATATATAGACATTTTCTGCTACGTTTAATAAATGTAGGAGCTTGGGCCTGCCTTTATAAAAGGAACTTATTCGAGAAAATACGCTACCCTATCGGCGAATTAGCCGAAGATATGGCAATTAGCCACGAGTTGATCGAAAGCGCTGATGTCATTGTCTTTGGAGAAGAAAAAGGCTATTATTATTTTCAAAGAAAGGAAGGCAGTCTTCGTTTTACACTTCAAGAGAAACATTTCCTTGTCTTAGATAGAGTTAAAAAATTATTTGACTTTATCTCCCTTAATTATCCTGATTTAGAAAAAATCGCTCTGAGGTATTATATCGATCAGTATTTTACAGTTTTAAATAAGGCGATATTCTCTAATCAATTCAAAATAAAAATAGATGTTCTAAAACAAGAAATCTTGAAGCATAGGAGGGTGATCTTGTCGGACGCTTGTTTTAATAAAAAACATCGATTGGCTGTTTTACTGCTCGGTTTGGGGATGCCGGTGTATAAATCGATGTGGAATCTATATTTACTCTGGGATTGGAAGTGGCGTTGAGTGATGGAACGCGAGAAATAATTTTCCAGACGAAGAAGAGGAGAAAAAGAAGATATAATGAAAAAGCACCCGGTTTATGGAGAAAAATTTTTTCAGGGAGAACAGGAAACTTCCGCAAAAAGCGCGGTTTTAGTTTTAAATATAGTGAATAATTTTGTTACAGTCAATAGTGTAGTCGATATTGGGTGCGGAGTCGGCGAGTGGCTGAAGGTATATTATGAAAAAGGCATTGATAATATATTGGGTATAGATGGCGCTTATCTAAATCCAGCACAATTAGTTATTCCACGTGAACATTTTATGCCCAAAGATATTTCTCAACCTATTACCGATATCCAACAAAAATTTGATTTGGCTATTTCATTAGAAGTAGCTGAACATATCGATCCTTCCTGTGTGGAAATTTACATAGATAATATCACTAATTTCAGCGACGTTATATTATTTTCCGCCGCGATACCCACTCAAGGAGGAGATCATCATGTAAACGAACAATGGCCTTCATATTGGATTGAGCGCTTTAGACGTGTGGGTTACGTCCCCATTGATTGCATACGTTGGTCAATTTGGAATTTAAAAGATGTTTCTTTTATATACAAACAAAATATCATGTTCTATATTAAAGAAACAGTGATCGATTCACATCCACTTTTGAAAGAACAAATACAGCAAGGCAGGTCTCATATTTTCGATGTAGTGCATCCTGAATGTTACCTGTATTTGGGAAGCGTGCAAACCATATGTTTCAGATTGCGTCGTCTTTTTCTCGCTTTAGGATCTGCTCTTTTAAGAGCAATGAAACGGATAAAAGATAAATTGTGGGGTACACTAAAGTTAAAATTGAAAAAACCTTATCATTTATTGAAATGTAAGGCACTTGGCTCGTTATATCTTATTTCTTTACATCTTCTGTCCAATAAACAAAGATTTCGTTTTTTTATTAACACTGTTTATTTGGAGTCATCCGCAAGTTGCAATAGGCGATGCGTATATTGTCCGCAGTCAGTAATGCAACGCCCAAAACTTAATATGTCCAATAATGTGTTGAATATAGTACTCGACCAATTGTGCTCAATTCGATTTAAGAGAAGAGTTTGCTTGAATTGGATAAACGAGCCATTAGAAGATAGTGCACACCTTTTATCGATGATCGTCACTATAAAAGAACGATTGCCTGAGTCAAAACTTTATCTTTCAACAAATGGTGATTTTCTTACTAGTGATTTACTTGAAAGGTTAGAGGCAAAAGGATTAAGTTACTTAATTATTTCATTGCATTTAAATGAACCGCAAAAATGGGATGTAACAGAAACAAAAAGATATTTTGATGTATTTTTAAAGAGATTAGGTTTGGAAGAGAAAAGAATAATATTGACTACTAAACGTTATTTTTTTCAAGCTATGCTTAAATACAAAAAATTGTCTATAAAATTTTTCAGCCTCGATTATTTACAGATAGGCACAACGAGGGCATCGAGCGTGAATACTGTTTCTATTGGTAAATATATTAGGGAACAATCGTGTACCAGACCTCTTACTGATTTTTACGTCTCCTACGATGGATCGGTTTACCCGTGTTGTGATTTTTATCATGGATTTATGGCGCATGAAAATTATCGTATAGGCAATGTTTTGGAAGAATCTATCTTTTATTTGCACACAAATGAATTTATGTCTAAATTTACCAAGAATTCATTAAAAGCTGGGCAGAAAGAATGGCCATGTACTAGCTGTCGTACTTGATTATAACGCATGGTCGACGAGACCTATATCGGCGGAGAAGAATACGATGGTAAGCGCGAACGTGGGACCAAACACAAAAATTTGATCACAATTTCTAGTAGATTGGTTAGTCAACTGATACCCAGATCGTCGCAGAGGCGGAGGTAAAGATTTATGAAATTGGCTTTGATATACTACAATTTTCAATATGGAGGCTTAGGCCGGCTGTTTGCGGAAATGGCCAACGCTCTTTCTGATAGAGGAATAGATATTGATTTAGTGGTCTTTAGAGCACATGGAATTTTTAAGGAAAATATTTCTTCTAGCGTCAATATTGTAGATTTGGGATTTTCATATACCCCAAGTTGGTTTTCGCCTGTTGTTTGGATCCCGTCGAGTCCTCTGGTGAAGTACTTGAAAACTGGCGGATGTGATGTCGTGCATTCTTTGGGTGAAGGAATATCCGATCTATGCGCTTGGATTAAATTTTGGTATAAATTGCGGTTTCGTTTGATAATTTCTCGACATAACGTCATGATACGCGCAGATGACAACTGGCTAAAACGTCTAGTAAAACCCGTTTTTACTCCTTTCGCTTTTTCACAAGCGGAGTATTGCGTATGTGTCTCTCAAGGTTTGGCCAACGATCTAGTCAAAGGGAAGATACGCCCTATGTCTAAAATAAAAGTTATTTACAACCCGATTATACCGCGAGACCTGGACTCGAAGATGAATGCTCCGGTAGAACATTTATGGGTAAGATCTTGTAGAAAACCAGTTATTGTCAGCCTGGGAAGACTAGCTTACGCAAAAGGCTACGACAGTTTAATAAAGGCATTCGCTTATTTAAGAAAAAATTTATCGATAGACGTATTTTTAATCATGCTGGGAGAAGGGCCGGAAAGGACGTCATTAGAAAAATTGATAGGAGAATTATCTTTAGAAAAAGAAGTAGACCTTGCCGGTTTTGTTGAGAACCCGTATGCTTATCTCTCCAAAGCAAATCTATTTGTGCTTTCTTCCAGGTATGAGGGACTAGGAAACGTTTTAGTGGAAGCATTGGCGTGCGGTGTCAATGTCGTTGCCACAGATTGCCATTGGGGGCCGAGCGAAATATTGGAAAATGGTAAATGGGGCCGCCTTGTTCCAGTGGATGACATCCAGAGAATGGCTGAAGCGATGAAAGACGCTTTGCTGCATCCAATGCTTTCCGAAGAATTAAAAAAACGTGGTGATTTCTTTTCAGTTGATCGCGCATTCGATATGTATTATGATCTTTTTACCAACAAAAAAACCAGTAATGACAAGTAAAAAAGCTTATCTTTATTCTATTCTGGGATGGGGGTTAGGTTTTGTTTGGTTTTTGCCGGATCAAATAGCGTATTCTTGTATAGGCATATTTTTAATGGTATATATGCTATATCATCCTCCATTTCAAATAGATCGCCGTTTATTGCTATTGGCAGTGATTTCTTTATTTTTTTTAACTCATTTATCACTGACAAACCTTTTTGAAATATCACGTTTAGGCTATATGCCTTTTCATCGCATATATCGGACAACGGGAATAACCGACATTCTAGGGATTATTTTACGCGGGTCTTTTATATATGTGTTATTCAGATGTTTCCGGGAAGGAAATCCCGATGGACGTTTTTTTCAAGATTTTGCGGGAGGAATGAATGCATTTTTAGTCGTGTTGATTTGTTTCTTGCCGAGTTTTAGCAATGGAATAGTTGGACGTTTGGCATTTTCTTTTCGAGGGGATATGGTACGTCACCCTAACATTATGGCTTACATGATGATGTTATGTTTTTATTTGAATTTTTTGTCATGTTACTATGTGAGACGGTTTTTGAAGGCTTATCACATTTTATTTTGCATAATTTCATCTATATTTATATTCTTGACGCTATCACGAGCGGTTCTGGTAGCGCTTTTGACAGGTTTGGTAATATGGATATGCAGGGATAAAAAACGTTTACTTGCGACAAGTATCGTTATAGTAATATTGATCATTTTTTACTCTGCGTTTGATGTCAATTTCCTGCCTGAACGCATTACGAT
>JAIRWR010000031.1 GCA_031268885.1 Synergistaceae bacterium | reverse complement strand
ATGAAAGAGGGCATAGAAATAGGCATAGAGAAGGGTATTGAAGTAGGCATGGGAAAGGGTATTGAAGAGGGCATAGAAATAGGCATGGGAAGGGGCGTGGAGAAAGGCAAGTTTGAGGTCGCTCGGAGGATGCTTGCCCGCAAAATGTCAGTCAGCGACATTGTCGAAATGACCGGACTAAGCGAAAAAGACGTACTCTCGCTCTAAAAACAGTGCGATAGGATACACGGTGATTCGGAAATAAGAGATGTCAGTGCTTCAAAATAAAGAGAAAGAGGAGTTGTTCGTCGTGAAAGAGGTAAAGATGTTTATTATGGAGACGTGCCCTCACTGCAAAAGAGCCCGGGCGCTCATGAAGGAGATATGCTCCGAGCGGCCGGAGTTCAGCGCGGTCGATATAGAAATCACCGACGAGACAAAGGAGCCAGAGTACGCCGGACGCTTCGATTACTACTATGTGCCTACGTTCTTCGTGGACGGCGAAAAGATTCATGAGGGCGTGCCGAGCCGCGAGGCGATTGTCAAGGTGTACGAGGAGGCATTGAAGTAGACGGAAGGGGAGTGGAGGCCGGCGAAGTGATCAATCTTGAGATAAACGCGCGAAACCTCGAAAAAAACGTGCGGCGGGCAAGGGAGAACAACGTTGTCATGCCTACCTTCAGGCAGATGAAGGACCCCCTTGCCGGAGTGCCGCAAAGGATATTGGACTCGCTTCGCAAAACCGGCATCGACGACACAGACCCTGTCAACCTGTTTCGCGTCACCTGGAAGAACGAGAGAAAAGAGCGCGGCGGGCTCTTCTCCTCGCCCAATTTCCTGGAGCTTACAAGCGGGTTGACAGGGGTGGACGCCAGAATAATCTGCATGATAGGAAAATTTTTTCCAACCGGCTGCCACAAGGTGGGCGCCGCGTTCGGCTGCCTGGCGCCGAAGCTTGTCACCGGACAGTTCGACGCGACATCCCAGAAGGCCGTGTGGCCGTCGACGGGAAACTACTGCAGGGGCGGCGCTTTCAATTCGAGACTGCTCGCTTGCGACTCCATCGCTGTCCTGCCGCAAGGGATGAGCCGCGAACGCTTCGAATGGCTCTCGAAGATCGCCGGCGAGGTCATAGCCACTCCAGGGACGGAGAGCAACGTCAAGGAGATATTCGACAAGACAAATGAACTTCGCGCGACGCGCGGTGACATAGCGGTATTCAACCAGTTTGACGAGATGGGCAACTACATCTGGCATTACGGCGTAACCGGGCCCGCGATAGAACAGGCGTTCGAGAGCATAAAGGGCGAGCGCGGCAGCTTCGCCGGGGTATGCGTCTCGTCCGGTTCCGCCGGATCTCTCGCTTGCGGAGACTATCTGAAACAGAAGTATCCTCAGAGCCGCATAGCGGCAGGCGAGGCCCTGCAGTGCCCCACTATCTTAAACAACGGCTTCGGCGCCCATCGTATAGAGGGCATAGGAGACAAGCACATCCCATGGATTCACAACGTAAAGAATACGGATATGGCCATAGCGATAGACGACCGTGACGCCATGGCCGTCTTTCGCCTGTTTTGCGAACCGACGGGCAGACAGTTTCTCATGGACGAGGCAAAGCTCGCTCCGGAACAGGCCGAGGACCTGTCCCTGATGGGGATATCGGGTGTCTCCAACGTGCTCTGCGCCATCAAGTTCGCGAAATATTACGAGCTGACCGGAGATGACGTAGTCGCAACGATCTTGACGGACTCGGCGGCCATGTACCAGTCCAGAATAGAGGAGCTGCGGAAGGAGTTCGGAGATTACGGCGTCACGCAAGCCGTCCGGGACTTTTCGGCAAGCCTGATGGGAACGCGGATGGACAATATGCTGGAACTGTCGTATCCCGAGCGCAAGAAAATTCACAATTTAAAGTACTTCACATGGGTAGAGCAGCAGGGAAAGACCGCTGAATCTCTGGACGATCAGTGGTACCGCCAGGAAAAATCCTTCATCGGAGTGCAGAGGCAGATTGACCAGATAGACGCCCTGATCGACCAGTTCAACGACATGACAGGACTACTTGCTAAATAACGCCCCGCCAAGGACTATCGCCGATTCTGGATTAAGAATTTTACGTGTTTCCTAAGTCAAGCCCCCCACATCATGGCTGGGGGGGCTCTTGACAAAAAATGGGTCATCGGAAATAATAATATAATTCGCACACTTTTTTCACTCTAATTTGGAATATCCGAATGAATTGTTATTTTCGGAATGTATATTTGATTACAATAAGTGGATGTGATATGACGCTGAATAACATTTGGTAAATTTACTAAACGAGGGTTGCTATTCTGTCGTCTATGTGAAATACTATAAGCAGCTCATGTACATATGACCGATTGGCCGGGTATTAATTTCCCACAATCGAGTATATATCTAAATCATTATTTACTAATGTACCCTTAAAGTTAAGATGACACTTAGTTGCAATACTGAAAATGAAAGAGGTGGTGCTCGAGATCCTCTCCATGATTTATTAGTATTTGCGCGTGTCTGACAGTTTTTTTATCGCGGCTTGTCAGATTTCCCTTTGGAAGACCTCGTGATTCGGGTCTAGATAACAGGTCGATGAGGAGTGAATGTAGATAATGAAAAAATATCTTATCGCGGCATTTACGTGTATGGTTTTCGTTTTTGTGGTTTTCGCCCCAATGATGGCGTCGGCAGCGCCGGAAATGACACTTCGTTTCGCCGGTCAGCTTCCGCCGGAACATCCGGGAACCGGATATATGAACTCAATAGCGAAGGAGATAGGCGAGCGCACGAACGGACGTATCGAAGTCAGGGTCTATCCGGCCAATCAGCTCGGAGACTATGGTCTGGTTCATCAGGAACTCATCAAGGGGACTATCGACATTGCGATGATCTCCGCTCCCGGAGACATTGATCCGCGCATGAACTTCGTCTATATAAACGACTTCGCGACCGACTATGAGACGCTTGAGAAGGTCTTCAAGACGGGCGGTTGGGCTTATAACAAGATGAACGAGCTGAACCAGTCGCTGGGCGTCAAATTCCTTGGCTTCAACGTGGAGGGGTTCATCGGGCTTGCGAGCACGAAACCCCTGGTTGAGCCGCTCAACCCGAAGGTGGATAAAGGAGTCCTCTGCCGCGTGCCTAACATGCAGGCGTACCAGCTTCCAGCAGAGGCCATGGGCTTCCGGACCATGACGATACCCTACTCCGACCTCTACACCTCTCTCCAGACCGGCGTCGTGGACGCGGTCGACGGACTGCCGCCGGCAGCCGCTTACTCAATACTGAAGGACGTCGTGAAATATTGGTATCAGCTTAATTACTCCATAGAGGTCGAGCCGTACTTCATCAGCATGAAGACGTGGGACAAGCTGAAGCCCGAGGATCAGGCGATCATAGCCGAGGTCGTGGCCAGATACGCCGAGGAGAGCGTGCCTAAGGCGAAGAATGAGGACGAGAGATACATGAAGCTCATGGAGGACAGCGGCATCCAGGTCTTCCGCTATACACAGGCTGAGCTTCTTGAGCTGCAGAGAGCGGCCGCCGGAACGTGGCCCGCGCTCGCCAGCACAATGACCAAGGAGTTTATAGACGAATTCGTGAAGGAACTCGGTCCAAAATAAAAACTGTCAGTATATTCGAAACTGTTATAAATGGCAGTGTGTATTCGCCAACTTTTGGAGGAGATTCTGAGACACCCGCGTGATGGACAGGGCTGTCCATGGAGACCGCGGATATAACAAGCTACCCAACGAGGCGGGAACCACATTTTTTGACTGTTCCCGCCTTTTTGGTTACGGAGGTTTGATAAAATGCCCGATGAAGCCAAGAAAAATTTGTTCGACAGGATCGTAGTGGGGTTCTTCTCGATAATCCTCATCGTGAATTCTCTCCTGATGACCTTGCTCATAACGGGTGCGGCGCTGAGCAGGTATATTTTTAAGGTCAACTTTATGGGTTATGACGAAATCGCGGTTCTCGTAGCCTTTTGGTTGTATTTTATGGGAGCCGCGTATGGAGCTTACAATAACTCCCATGTCACCGCGGATATAGTAGACGCCTACTTTCCCGACAATTTGGCGAGAAGGGTGCTCAGGGTGTTGCGATGGTTGGCGGCATGCGTGGCCTGCGGACTTTTTGTCTATTATGGGTTTGGATACTTCAAATTCAGTTTCGCGGGCCCGCTTGGAAACTTTACGTTCAAACCCACGAGCATGATATGGCGCATACCGCTATGGACCTCCCACGCCAGCATATTCGCCGGCCTGATTTTCATGGAGGTCTATTTCCTGAGAAATCTTTTCCTCTGTACCGTAATGCTGGGAAGGGGGCGTGAGGCGTGATCTATATAGCGCTTTTGATACTTATAGTAACCCTGTTAATCGGGGTCCCGGTGCCAGTGAGCTTTATGGCGTCCTCAGCATGGCTGATATTCTTCGGCGGCCCGGACGGCATGGGCTACAACCCCGCCCAGCTTCTCCCTCACGGATACCTGCAGATGTCGTCAGTGTCGCTCATGGCGATTGCCATGTTCATCATCGCCGGCGGACTGATGGAGAAGGGCAAGATAGGCGAAAAGCTCATAGACTTCGTGGACGTCTTCTGCGGCAGTGTAAAGGGCGGTCTCGGGGTGGTCGGCACCGTATCGTGCGCGGTCTTTGGATCGATCACTGGCGCGGCCTGCGCCACTCTCTCATGTATCGGCTCCATCATGTTCCCCCGTTTCGAAAAGGCTGGATACCCAAAGGGACATACCGCGGCTCTCATGGCCAACGCGTCGCTCCTGGGGCTTCTGATACCGCCAAACGCGACGCTTATAATCTTCGCCTGGATAAGCGGCCAATCGGTGCTGGCATGTTTCCTGTCGACTGTTTCGGCCGGGATATTGGTCACCGTGCTGATCTCCCTGGCCAATATCTGGCTTCTGCGGGACAGTCCATCGGTCCTGGTGGCTAAAAAACGCACATGGGAAGAGAAAAAAGCGCTCTTCAAGAAGCGCGGCGTATTGGCCATCCCCGCCCTCTTCCTGCCGGTTATAGTCCTCGGCACGATATACGGGGGCATAATGACGCCCACGGAGGCTTCCGCCCTGGCTGTGCTCTACTCCATACCTGTCGGTATGTTTGTCTACAAGGGGCTCACCTTCAGGGGGTTGTGCGACTGTCTGATAGAGTCGGGAGTGACGATCGGCGTCATAATGGTAATGCTGTATTCGGTGTCGATGCTGAGCCGGCTCTACATTCTAGAGGACCTTCCGGGCAAGGTGCTGCATCTCTTTTACTCGGTCTCCGCGAACAAATGGGTCATCATGGGGATGATAAATATCTTCCTCGTTATCATGGGGATGTTGATGGACGATATCAGTGTCGTGACCCTGACCACTCCGATACTGATGCCCATCATCATTCATCTCGGCTTCAGCCCTATTCACTACGCGGCTGTCGTGGGAGTCAACACGGGGCTCGGGTGCATCACTCCACCCGCCGCGCCAGTTCTGTACCTGTCGGGGAGGCTTTCAAACACGCCCATAAATGAGATGATGAAGCCCACACTGTGGTTTATAGCCCTCTGCTGGTTCCCGGCGCTCGTATTCGTCGGTTATTTCCCAAAACTAGTGCTGTTCCTGCCGCATATGGTATTAGGAACCGCGTGGTGAGATCTGTCGAATGTTCGGTCTGAATCCAGGAGTCGGGAGGGCGTCCCAGAATTTCTACAGAAACGTATTCGCGTTAGCGGCGTTTATAGTCTTTGTGATCGCTCTCCTGACGGATTCTCCGATATTCTTCGCGACAGTTGTTGTGTTTGGAACCCTTTCGAGGCTAGCTGTCAAGAAAAACTGGAGAAACCCCGCTTTTTCTGAGCGGTTGCCTTGGCTGGTCTGGCGTGCTCGCGCGGGAGACGTAAAGGATGATAAATAACAGTTGCGTCTCTCACGATCCAACTAGCCGGCTCAAGCCTCGATGTAAGATAACGCCCTCAAGCTATGATATCTAGGGCTGATTTGTGCGTTTAGCGTGAATATTGCTGTCGCGCGAAAAATTATTCTCCGTTCCGCTACTGACATAGAATAGTTACCTAATATTAGCGCATCGGTTGTTTCGAACACAGTTGAATAAGGGCGGAGGGGGGATGCGATATGCACTCCGGCAGCTTGCGCGATATTCATTCGAAGCTTCGTCGCTACATGCGGTTCGCGCACGGTCTCGCTAAAATCCTCGGGAGCGTCCGCGAGGTGTTGCTTCACGACGTAAACCATCTCGAACTCAAACGATCCACAGTGGCCTGTGCCAACGGATACATCAGAGGGAGAGAATTGATCATCATCGCGCTGAAATCTCATTCCGCGGTCGGTTGTTACGAAAATCGCCCGATCTGACTCGAGAATGGAGGAAATATCGATGGAGCTCATTGCGGAACATCCGGTGCTTGACTTGTCTTACTTCAAGCGAGAAGAGAGAGTCTGGTTCACATTTGATGGGGTGGCTATGGAGGGCTTCAAGGGTGCTCCGATCGCGGCCGCTCTTCACGCGAATGGCGTCAGAGTCTATCGTGAGACCCCAAATATGAAGCGCCCTAGAGGATTTTTCTGCGCCATTGGAAAGTGCAGCAGTTGTTTTATGGTTGTCGATGGAATTCCAAACGTGAGAACATGCGTCACGCCACTGGCGGCCGGAATGAAGGTCGAGACGCAGCGCGGTAAGGGGCGGGCCCTCATAGCTCCTATTATCTCTGAGTGAGGTGTTGGTGACATGACGGATATCTCTACTGACATTCTCGTGGTCGGCGGTGGGGCGGCAGGGTTGTCGGCGGCGGCGGAGGCCGCTTCGTGCGGCGCGGATGTGCTGATAGTCGAAGGCGACCTTCGGCTTGGCGGACAGCTTGTCAAACAGACTCACAAATTCTTCGGGAGCAGGGACGAGTACGCCGGGACGCGAGGATACAAAATCGCTGATATTTTGTTGGATGAGATCAGGGAGAACGAGGGGAAGGTCAAGGCCTTGACTAATACGACGGTCACCGGCTACTACATCGAGGATAAGACCTTCACCGCTATGCGCGGGGAGGATTCCTGCGCCCGGATCAAGGCACGGAGGACGATAGTGGCCACTGGCGCGTCAGAGCGGCTCATCCCGTTCCCAAACAACGATCTTCCCGGCGTGTATGGGGCCGGCGCCGTACAGACTCTGATGAACGTCTATGGAGTGACGCCTGGGCGCCGGGTTCTCATGGTTGGCGCGGGGAACATCGGGCTCATCGTCAGCTACCAGATGACGCAGGCGGGAGTGGAGGTCGCCGCTGTGGTGGAGGCGATGCCTAAGATCGGCGGGTACTGGGTTCACGCCGCGAAGATAAGAAGGCTTGGGATACCGATTTTACTCAGGCACTCCGTCAAGGAGGCGTTGGGCGAGCGCGTGGTCGAGGGCGCGGTGATAATGGAGCTGGACGATAAATTCAACCCCACAGGGCTCGAGCGGACCATCGAGTGTGACGTCATCTGCCTGGCCGTGGGGCTCTCTCCGACCACGGAGATACTCTCCCACGCGGGGTGCAGAATGAGATACGTGCCGGAGCTCTGCGGCTCGGTCGCGGAACGAGACCGCACCATGAGAACATCGAACCCGGACTTCTGGTCAGCCGGCGACGCCATGGGAATAGAGGAGGCGAGCGCCGCCATGGTGGAGGGCCGCATCGCAGGTCTCTGCGCCGCTGACAGCCTCGGCCTTCCGGCGAAGATGGAAAAACTTGACGAATACTGGGCTCGCCTCAACCGTCTGAGGGCTGGAGAGGTAGGAGCCAAGATTCGCTCCGGCATCGGCAAGGTGTCGCGCGATGAGTGGGAGGTGTGAAAAGATGAGCGAAAATGATCTCCTCTTCAACAGCGGAATCCTGACGGACGAACGGCAGGGAGCGATTCGCCCGCCGAGCGGGTTGTGGGGGGCCAAGAAGGGCGGACTCGTCATAGTCGAGTGCCCTCAGCGCATACCATGCAACCCGTGCGCCACGAGTTGCCCGGCTGGGGCTATACTTCCGTTCTCGGATATCAACGATACCCCTCTGATAGATTACGAAAAGTGCACCGGCTGCGCGATCTGCGTCGCGGCATGTCCCGGGCTGGCATGCTTTGTCATCGACCTTGCCTTCAGCGAGGACAAGGCGCTGTATAAGCTCCCCTATGAG
This sequence comes from Synergistaceae bacterium, assembly GCA_031268885.1. Taxonomy (GTDB): domain Bacteria; phylum Synergistota; class Synergistia; order Synergistales; family Synergistaceae; genus JAIRWR01. The sequence goes on along the minus strand of JAIRWR010000031.1, from coordinate 33,660 downwards.
ATGCTGCCGCTGCCATCAAAGGGTGATACCGTCACGTGCCTGGGGCGCGGCGGAGAGGCCCTCGCGCGCGGAACGGTGGAGGCTGTAATCGAGCCGAAACGAGACAAGACCTATGTCGTTCACGTATCAGCCCCGAGGGAATTCGCGAACGGCATAAGAGCGATAAAGGCGGGTGTTTGAGATGGGCGGCGCTAAAAAAGAGGTGATCGTATGCAGATGCGAGGAGATCACTATCGATGAGATAAGGGAGTGGATTGACAGAGGCTGCGATACGATCAACGAATTGAAGAGGATCCTTCGCGTCGGCATGGGGCCATGCCAGGGCAGAGGTTGCCATGACATAATACTGCGCGAGCTGTCCCGCTGGCTTGGAACGCCCATCGACCAGATCGAGGCCGGGACTGTCCGCCCTCCGGTCAAACCCATAAAGACCGGCTTGCTCGCGTCGGAGGGAGGTGAACCCGCATGGAGTGGAAAGACAGGGCAGACGTCGTAATAATAGGCGGGGGTATTGTGGGTATCGCGACCGCGTATTACCTCGCCCGATTCGGCAGGCATGACGTCGTAGTCGTCGAAAAGGGGACGGTATGCAGCGGATCAACAGGAAGATGCGGGGCCGGCATACGCGCCCAATGGGGTACGGAGATGAACTGCCGTCTGGGAATCGCGGCGCTCGATATTTTCGAAAACCTCGATGCCGAACTGGGCATGTCCGTCGGACTGAATCAGGGCGGATATCTCCTGATAGCGTACTCCGACAGCGAATTCGAGAACCTGAAGAAGGGGATTGCGCTGCAGAACGGCCTTGGGATCAAGAGCAAGACGGTGACCCTCTCCGAGGCCAGGGAGATATGTCCCGCTCTCGATGCGTCCGACGCCACCGGCTTTGTATACCACGCGCGCGACGGTCACGCCGACCCATTTCTGACAGCCTTCGCGTATCTGGAGGCCGCTAAGAGAATCGGCGTCTCCTATCATAAAAGGACCGAATGCACTGGGATCACCGTAAAAGGCGGCAGAGCCACAGGGATCGACACCTCCAGGGGACACATCGACGCCGACGTGGTTATAAACTGCTCCGGGGCCTGCTCCCAGATAGTGGCGAAGTTCGCCGGCGTGGACCTTCCCAACTGGGGAGAGCGGCACGAGATAATGATCACCGAACCTGTAGAGGCTGGGGTATGCCCTCCGATGCTTATGAGCTTCTCCGGCAACTATTACATCCAGCAGCGCCCCCACGGCTCAATCATCTGCGGAATGAGCCCGGCAGGACATCCTCAGGATTTCGAGAACAAAACGACATGGCAGTTCATAACAGCGATGAGCCGAGTGCTGAACAGGATTTTGCCCGTCACTAAGGAGATAAGGATTGTGCGGCACTGGGCTGGGCTCTACGATATGACTCCGGATGGATCTCCCATAATAGGCGAGACGGATGTAAAAAACTTCTACCACTCCACCGGGTACTCTGGGCATGGGTTCATGCTCTCTCCCATAGCCGGAAAGGTCCTGGCACAGCAGCTGACCGGCAATACACCCGATATAGATCTATCCGTGCTTGATTATAGACGCTTCGCGCGGGGTGAACTCATAATGGAGCCTCATATTACATAGGCTTGAGAGTTCAGAGTTCTTAATCTGTCAATCTTTGGGGTTGAGGCCTTCTGATCGATTTTGTATAATACCTTCTTATAGTCTCCGCGCTAAAGGAGGTTGCCATCGATAGAAGGCCTACGCTTAAGTATATCACTCCCACTCGATTGTAGACGGAGGTTTCCCCGTCACATCCATGACGACACGGCCGACTCCGGGCACTTCTCCGCAGATCCTCCTCACGACCCTGTCTATTACTTCCCAGGGCAGGTGAACCGACTCCGCGGTCATAGCGTCGAGCGACGTTACCGTCCTTAGAACCACGGTCTCGCCGTATGTGCGGATGTCTCCGGCGACGCCGACGCTCCTCACCGGAAGGAGAACGCAAAACGCCTGCCAGATCAAGTCGTAGAGGCCAGCCGCCTTTATCTCCGATATGAATATGGCGTCGGCCTCGCGCAGCGTATTGAGCCGCGTCCTCTCAAGCGGGCCAAGACAGCGGATGGCAAGACCAGGCCCTGGGAACGGGTGGCGTTTCAGGAAGTGATCGGGGATGCCGAGCATCAGGCCTATCTTGCGTACTTCATCCTTGAAGAGTTCACGAAGAGGTTCGAGCAGTTTCATGTCCATCTTCTCGGGCAGCCCTCCGACGTTGTGGTGGCTCTTTATCACATCTCCGCCGGCGCTGCCGCTCTCTATGACATCGGGGTATATCGTCCCCTGAAGAAGCCACTTCGCGTTGCCGAGACGCTTGGCCTCTCTTTCGAACACCCTGATAAACTGCTCGCCGATGATCTTGCGCTTCTGCTCGGGTTCGGTAGCGCCGTTTATGGCATTCAGAAAACGCGTTGACTCGTTGACGCGATGTACTCTCAGCTTCAGTCTTTCGTACATCTCCAATACCTGTTCAGGTTCGTCTTTCCTCAAAAAGCCGTGATCGACGAAGATACAGTCCAGCCTGTCGCCCAGGACCTTCGAGGAGAGAACCGCCGACACGGTCGAATCAACGCCGCCGGACAGCCCGCATATCACCCTGTCGGAACCGCCCACCGACTCGGATATCTCCTCCATGGCGTGTTCCGCCCAGTCTCCGAGCTTCCAGTTAGCCTTGGCGCCGCATACGTCGAATATAAAAGCGGAGAGCATTTCTCGGCCGTACTCGGTCGATTCCACCTCGGGGTGAAACTGAAGCCCCTGTATCCTGCCATCCATCATTGAGAAGGCAGCGCACGTCCCAGACTCGCTGCTGGCAAGCGGCAGAGCTCCTTCGGGGAGGAAGATCACCTCATCCCAGTGGCTCATCCAGACATCAACGCTGTCCGGAAGTCCTTTTGTGATAGCGGAGGCGGTGGACCGGTCGAAAATAACCCTTGTCCGGCCGTACTCTCCGAGCCTCCCGTGCTGAACCCTGCCCCCGAGCGCGTGCGCGATCAGCTGCATTCCGTAGCAGATTCCAAGCACCGGCAGCGAACCGTCGAGAATCGACGCGTCTATATATGGAGCGTCATGGCCGATTGTGCTGCGCGGTCCGCCGGACAGTATCACCCCTCTGGGATGTGATTCAAGCACGCGGCTTATGGAAGAGTTCCACGGCAAAATTTCGCTGTAGACCTCAAATTCCCGTACCCTTCTCGCGATGAGCTGAGTATACTGAGAGCCAAAATCTAAAATTACGATGCCACCGTCTTTTTCGCAATCTTTTATGTTAGTTCGGCTGGACATCTCGCACCTCCCAGTCTCTTTTATATGTGTCTATCATACAAGCGAGTATGACATAAGATCGGGAAATAAGTCAAACGGGCGCGCTCAGCGTGAGTATTTTATTTTTCAGGGGTGTGCCGCTTTATCGCCGACGGTTGAGGTGTAGTGACCTTATAAATACACGAAAACAAAAAATGCGCTCCGGGGTAGAACGCATTTTTTGTGCGGGGTGGTGCTTGTGGGGTGGTGTTTTATAAATTACCCAAGTCTTCAATCCGTATTATCCTCTGCAATTCCGGCATTGTCAAATTTTTGGGCCTGCTGAAGCCTGAAATTCTCAAAAGTGAGAAGATACAAGCCAGAAGACGTTGTTTCTACGTATTCACATGATCCAGACTGGTTTTAGCCGGTTTGTTCGCGCGGCTGATTGACAAGACCAGCCGTGTGCGAAAACAATACCGCATGAATTCAGAGATAAACAGTATCAACAGGGATCCAAACTCTTCAGCCTGTGGTTTGAGGGCCGTTATTCTATCTTCTCTCGTTACGAAGTTTGTGTTAAAGTATTGTTTGAAACATCAACTATCATTTGGGGGCTTGTTTGTGAGACTATTTTTTAAATCCATCAACGTTGACACCATTAAAAACTACCTTGAATTATGGAAACTGGCTTCTCAAAAATCATCAGATTACTCATCTGGCGTATTGTTGTGTTGGGAGAGGGCTTTAGGTTATCAAATGGCCTTCGACGAAGAGGAGAGACTTGTCTGGATTCGAGGAGACGTGCCGCCCGAACACTATCTTGCGCCAGTGGGAGAGTGGGGCCGTGGCGACTGGGCGGATATCATAAGGTCGAGGTTTGGATCCGAGGCCGAATTCCAGCTTGTGCCCGAATCCTTGTTGAATATATGGAAGGAACAGTTCGGAGATTCGCTCGATGTAGTAGAAAACAGGGCGAGCTGGGAGTATCTGCATATGGTGGATGATCTCGCCGAGTTATCGGGAAAGAACTATGTGCGGAAGCGAAATAGGATACACCAGTTCATTAAACAGTACCCGTACGTTTATGTGCCGATCTCCGCGGAGAATATCCAGGATATAATTCAATTTCAGAAGGAGTGGAATGAATCATACCGCGTCTTCGACGATTCCGGCAGCATAGAGAGGGAGAGTGACGGAATTGTACGTAACATCTTGGGAAACTGGAACCAGCTTCCTCAGATGATGGGCGGAGCGATAGAGGTCTTTGGACGCGTTGTGGCCTACACGATAGCCGAGGTCGCCGACCCTGAACTCGTCATGATCCACTTCGAGAAAGCGAGTCTGGAATACAGCGCGGCATATCAAGTAATCAACCACGAGTTTTTGACGCGCCAGGGCAGGAATTTCAAAATCGTCAACCGCGAGGAGGACATGGCGGATCCCGGGCTGCGCGATGCAAAGATGTCGTACCATCCAATCGGTTTTATCAAGAAATACACAGTGAGAGTCGATCTGTCACGGTGATCCAAAATCTCCGCTACGCTAAAAATATGGGTATCGCATCGACTTCGAATTCCCGTAAATGCTTATTATTACAGCATATAGGACATGTTCCGACTGTCTGGGTTAGAGTTTTGGTGGCGATATTTCGTTATTGACATTGAACCGCACTATTATGTAGAATATACAAGTTGTGTGACGCAAGGGGTGGTGAGCGTAGCTCAGTTGGTTTAGAGCGCTGGATTGTGGATCCAGAGGGCGGGGGTTCAATTCCCCTCGTTCACCCCAGCTAGTGTAGTGTCTCTTGTATTACAGTATTTTTAAATATGGATCGCTAGCTTAACTGGCAGAGCACCTGACTCTTAATCAGGGGGTTACAGGTTCGATTCCTGTGCGATCCACCAGAGATACCAAGGCTTCAGAGGATTTCCTTTGAGGCCTTTTTCTTTACTGTGTTCCGTATGTGTTCCAGCCAAGGCAAAAACAAAAAACCTCACCAACCTTGACAAACCAGGATTCGGGCCGTATCATCGTACCAGTAGCAGTGTCAGTGGCACGCTGTCAATGTTAACGCAGGGGAGGTGAGGCACGTGACTAAATTGCAGGAGGTTCGGCGCGGCAAGGGATTGAAAGCTATCGATGTTTGTTGTGGTATTGGGATCCATCCAGCGACCATCAGCGCCATTGAGAACCGGCGGCAGGTCCCAGGGGCGGCAACTCGCGCAAAGCTGTGTTCTTTTCTTGGCGTTGTTCAAGAAGTTGACGTGTTTGATTCAAACGGTCTCGCGATGTAACAATAAAAAAGCCGCCCGGCGAGAGGCGGCGTAACGAAGGAGGTATTTAATTGTCTAAGCGTGATTTTAGGGCTAATTTAAATGAATGTCAACGGCTTGAGGCGGAAATCGCCAAAGAAAAGGCGCATCAAGCCGAGTGTTTGAGGCTTTGGGCGGAACTCGGGAAAGAACCGCGCCAGTCATGGCTTGAGGAACGCGCCGAGTATCTTGCGATGATTGGCAAGGAGCGCGATGACGGTGATGAAACAAGGCTGGAACGACAAGGAGGGAATCTCAGATGCGGTTTTATTGAATTCGGCCCGGTGCGTCGGCGTTCCCAGCCACAGGGCCGAATGTCAGTATTACGCCTCACTCTGTACCGTGCTGACGATCGGCGCTACACTGCCTTTACTTCTTTGGAGCGGCGTATCTCTTCGATGGCGCGGCGGCCATCTTCGGATTCTCTGTGGTAAAAGTCGATCTGCTCCTCATTTGTAGCGTCTTTCAAAATCTCATAGTGCCAGTCTCTGATTTTACGTATGTCGTCAATTGTGAAGTCAGCGCTTATTTCCGGCTTCGGAATGTCGTGGATCATATCATTCACCTCCTATAAGGCTGGACGGAGCATAAATCAGCATATCTTTGTAACCCTCAAGCGCTGTGATAGCTTTGACTCCCATGATTGTATTGTGGTTTACCATGTGTCGGAAGTTCCATGACGCGATAATATCGCAACCGCTTATTATCGCGGCAGCTATATGACGGCAGTCGTTCAGGTTCTTTTGGCGCAACACCCCTAGGTCAATGATGCGGCTGGCAATCTCTAAAGCGCGTTCGTCAACGGCAACAGTGGCGTATGTTATCTCGGCAAGATATCCATACAGCGTGTTCCTCTTGCATTCCTCACAGCGGTTTATCTCGCCCAATACCACATCTGAGATCACGATATCAAACTCACCAGACTTGACTTTACTCCACAGTCTGTGAGTCTCAGCCATGCGTTCCGGCGCGTCCTGCTGATCGAGGTGACTGATAACGCTGGTGTCGAGGTAAATACGCAGCTTCTTCATGTGGCTATTCCTCCTTGGAGGTATCTGATATTGCTGTTCGGATATCGTCAAAGGGCACATTGTAAAGGTTCGCCATTTTTTCTGCTGCCTATTCATATAGCTACGCGCTCGACCTTAGTCCCAAGCGGAGGGAAAACAACTTCTCCGTCCTCTACGGTTATTTCGAGTTCCTGGAACATCTTCCCCCTCATGCAAAGGCCATCTCTCATGGTTTCTTCATCCTCGGGCGAAGCGCTTACCCGTTCGGGTAAAAAGTCCGCAATAATGTTGCGTATATTCTCGGCGGCTTCGTCTATTGTGTCGCCTTCGGTGATTGCCCCGTGTAATTCCGGGCATATAACCGTATAGCCGCCGTTCTTTTGAGGGTAAAAAATCAGGCTTAGAATGTAAGAACGTCCCATTATTATTATCGCCTCCAGTTCATAAGGTCGTTGATCGTATAACCAGCTTGCGCCAAAATCCCGCTCGCCGTACCGGTTTTCAGGTCTCTCCTGTGCATAGGAATCGGTATTCTATTCCCGCCCTTTACCATCTTTACACCGTGATTCCCGCCTGTCTCTTTGTGATAGCCATTCGACGCGAGGAAAGCTATTATTTCCGCCGCCGTGGTAACGAATCCCACGCTATATCTTCTCTTTGGAGGCGGATATCTCAGCTCTGATGCTCTCCAGTTCGGCGGCCAGCGTCTCTTTTTTGGCGCGGCGGCCACGCTTGCCAGGGGTGTAGGATTCGATAGACGTGCGGGGGATAAGCCAAGTCTTACCTAGTTTTTTAGCACCTAGCAAACGTCCGTCACGGCATAAACGCTTTATGAAGCTCTCGCATTTGTGGCTAATCTCTGATGCTTCCGGCGTAGTCAAATAATCTCCATTCAAATTATCCAATTCGTCACCTCCCTAAATATTATAAAGTGCCGCAGTAGGGACTAAATAGGTATTTTTACTGATGATTAATAGTATCCATATAGGCACTATATATGCATTACCCAAGGCGGACACGTCTAAACACATCACACCGCACCATGACAACCAGAACGGCAAGGTCACCGGCCGGGAAACGGAGACCATCACCAGAGCGGGAGCCGGGAGCGTGCGGCGCGAGGATCGGCAGTGAGCGCGATGACGGTGATGAAACAAGGCTGGAACGACAAGGAGGAGATCTCAAATGCGGTTTTATTGAATTCGGCCCGGGGCGTCCGTGTTCCCAGCCACAGGGCCGAATGTTAGTATTACGCCTCACTCTGTGCCGTGCTGACGATCGGCGCTACACTGCCTTTACTTCTTTAGAGCGGCGTATCTCTTCGATGGCGCGGCGAGTGTTTTCGAAACCCTTATTGATATCTGACAAACGTTCTTCAATAGTCGCATCCTTCCGGCGCTCGTAATTCCACTCGCGTATCTTGTGGATATCATCAATAGTGAAGTTCGGGCTTATCTCCGGCTTTGGTATATCATGAATCATGTGAAAGCTGCTTCTCCAACCTTTTAGCGGAGGTGTCCAACCCAAGCCGTCTCAATGCGTCTTCCCCACGTCGTTCCATGTCGGCAACCCTTTCTGCCGATGTCATTCCTTCCTGTATCGCATCGTACCAGTTTCGAAGGTTACGGATATCCTCAACCGTAAAATTAGGACTGATTTCAGGCTTAGGAATATTAACTATCATCGTCGTCATCGCCCCCTTCTACGATATTTGTTGGCGCATAAATCATCATCTCGCGATATCCCGCAAGCGCATTCACGCTCTTAATACCGATAATGGTTTTATAGTTGACGAGATGTTTGAAATTCCACGAGATAACCATGTCACAATCATATACGCAAGCATAAGCGATATGCTGACAATCTGTAAAACTCTTTTTCTTTAGCACCTCTGCCGCATATCGCTCCGCCAAATATGTAACTTCATCATTTTTTCCCAAAACCACGTAGTCGATTAACTTTAACTGCTCTCTAAGATATGATAATTTTGGTTCCGGACAATCATTAAGTTCTGCCACAACCACCGGCGAGATAAACGCCTCATACCTTCCCGCTTTAATATCCTCCCACAGCCGTTTAGTGTCTGCTTCCTTGTCAGGCACATCCGGCGCGTCGAGGTGACTGATAACGCTGGTGTCGAGGTAAATACGCAGCTTCTTCATGTGGTTACCCCTCCTTGGAGGCGGATATCTCGGCTCTGATGCTATCCACAGTTCGGCTAAGTCCCCTCACTTGCTATGTTCTTTGACGTAATTCTCAATGTGTTCAGCAATGTAGTCTTGTACCGTAACTCCTTTTTTCATGAGAAGCGAACGAAATTCTTGGCGTAACTCTTTATCCACGCGAGCTGTTACGATAACTTGTTTTTTATCAGACATTTCTGACAAGAAAAACCCTCCTCCTTCGCTGATATCAACATTATATAATATTCAAACCAGGAAAAGCAATCAACAAATAAAAGATAGCTAAGATTTCATTTAGTTATTGACAGCTAGCTAGCAATATAATATTATCTCTACATCACACCGCACCATGACAACCTAAGCGGCAAGGTCACCGGCCGGGAAACGGAGACCATCACCAGAGCAGGAGCCGGGAGTGTGCGGCGCGATGATCGGCAGTGAGCGCGATGACGGTGATGAAGCAAGGCTGGAACAAGAGGAGGAGATCTCAGATGATGAAAGAGGAATTTGAGCAACTGACCGGAGTTCTTGTGTCACTGAATACTACGAGTCGATAATCGAACCGGCATACGTAGAAGAACTTTGAACACTCCAGTAGACTTTATAAGGCACTAGCGCGACCTGTGGTTTGAGGGTCAAGTTTTTTACTTGACATAGTTCTTCGAGTCGCCTATAATGCCTATCGATGTGGAGTGGTGCCTGTTGAGTTCAATGCAAGCGCTTCAAGACGAGATACTGTTGAAACAGAGAGTTCGCTTCGGCGAGTTCTTCGATCTTTACTCCTCTCTTTTGACCGAAAAACAAAGGATTGCGTGTGAGCTTGTCCTGCTTGGCGATCTTTCGATTGCAGAGCTTGCCGTTGAACTCGGAATGACGAGACAGGGCGCTTATGATCTTATCAAGAGATCGAGGGACTATTTGGAGGAGATAGAGCGAAACCTGAAATTGAGGGATATCAGGGGAAAACTTGAGTCGCTCTCGTCGATTATCGCCGAGTCGGAGCTGCCAAGGGCTTTTCTGGACAGGGTGTCGGGACTGCTCTCGCTGGAGGGGAGATCGGAAGATGTTTGAGGCTATCAAGGAGAGGTTTGAAGGTATATTCGCGGGATTGAGGGGCAGAGGAAGACTCACAGCGGAGGACATCTCTTCCGCGTTGCGTGAGGTTCGGATGGCGTTGCTCGAAGCGGATGTAAACTACAAGGTTGTAAAAGACCTCGTGGAGGCCATCAGGGCAAGGGCGACTGGCTCGAACGTGCTGAACTCCATTACTCCGGCTCAGCAGGTGGCGGTCATAGTGTACGAGGAACTCGTCGGCATAATGGGGAGGGAGCCCGTGCCGATGCTGATATCTCCCAAACCCCCAACTATCTACATGATGGTCGGCCTCCAGGGGTCCGGCAAGACCACTTCGACCGTCAAGATAGCGAAGAGGTTTTCCAATTCGCACAAGCCGCTCGTTGTGGCCTGCGACCTTCGCAGGCCGGCTGCCGTGGATCAGCTCCGCACTCTTGCTGAAAAGGCCGGCATAGCCTTTTTCGGTCCGGAACAGGGAGAGGGAGACCCCGTCGCGGTTGCCAAAAGATCGCTCGCTTACGCCGAAGATCACCTGTGCGATCTGATACTTCTTGACACGGCCGGCCGGTTACAGCTGGATGACGAATTGATGGCCGAGCTGGAGAGCATGAAGTCAAGCCTACCGTTGTTCGAGATTCTGCTTGTTGTGGACTCGATGACCGGGCAAGAGGCGGTGGAGGTTTCAAAGGTCTTCAACGAGCGGCTGGGGCTCACTGGCGTGATACTGACAAAGATGGACGGGGATGCGCGCGGCGGTCCTGCCCTGGCCGTAAAGGCGGCGACCGGCGTTCCGATCAAGCTTGCCGGCGTTGGGGAGCGGGTTGAGGATCTGGAGCCGTTCGACTCGAAGCGTGTAGCCTCGCGTATAATGGGCATGGGCGACATGGCCTCTCTCATGGAAAAGCTGGAGCGCTCGACCACGGACGACGATGCAGAGAGAATTGCCGAGAGCTTGAAGAAGAACAGGTTCACTATGGAGGATATGTTGCTTCACCTCAGGCAGGTCAAGAAGCTCGGCCCCCTCGACAAGGTGTTGGAGATGCTGCCGATTCCAGGCGGCGCCAAGGCGCTCAAGGGGGCTGATATCGATCCGTCGAGGATAAAATATACTGAAGCCATAATACTGTCGATGACGGTGAAGGAGCGTAGACAGCCAGAGATAATAAAGGGCGGTAGGCGCAGGCGCATAGCCGACGGTTCCGGCACAAGCGTTCAGCAGGTGAATCAGGTGCTGGCCCAGTTCGAACAGATGAAGAGCATGATGAAATCCCTCGGGAAGATGGGCAAGACTGGCATGAAGCCGTTCAAGGCCAAGGGCATGATGAAAAATCTATTTAAAAGATAGGTTGTACCTGAAACAGTTCGCGAGATGACCTGGCATAAACATCTTCCGCCGGGTTCCGTGAACTCTTTCTTGAATATAGATCAAATCAGGAGGTGTGTAAGAACAGATGGCAGTACGTATTCGTTTGGCGCGTCACGGAAAAAAGAAGGCTCCATTTTACCGTCTGGTTGTGGCTGATTCACGTTCGCCCAGGGACGGCCGTTTTATCGAGATGCTGGGGACGTACAATCCTATGACCGATCCGGCGGATGTCCGAGTGAACGAGGAGCGCGCGATGCACTGGCTGAAAGAGGGGGCGATCCCGTCGGATACGGCTCGCGCTCTCCTTCGCAGGGTTGGAGTGTGGGACAGGTTCACAGAGGGCAAGGCCGCGAAGGCCTAGAGAGAGAATAAGATGCCTGATTATGGCGGAATAGTTGATTACATAGTTCGCAGGCTCGTCAACCACCCGGAAAAAGTGAAGGTGACGAGTGAGCAGAGCGAGGCCGGAGCGGTGATGATCACGATAACCACAGCTCAGGATGATATCGGCCGCATCATTGGAAAACGAGGCGCCACGATAAACGCGATCAGGCTCGTAACAAAGGCGGCATCCGTCAAACCTGGCGAGAAGGTCGATGTCGATCTTGCGTAAGAATTGTAAAAAGGACGCCGAGGGGGCGATGTGTCCGGTCAGCAGAACAACAATAGGAAAGATTGTTGGCGCGCACGGAGTCAAGGGGACCCTCAGGATTTATCCGCTTACCGATTATCCGGCGCGCTTCTTCGGTATGCGGACGCTTTACGTCGAAATGCCCGGCAAACCAGACAGGGAGCTTGAAATAATCAGCATCACGGCTCACTCGGGCAAGGGGCAGTTCTTGGCCGTGGTCTCCGGAATATCTGACAGGGATTCCGCGGAGGCGCTTTCAGGTTACACCGTGACTATCGCGAACGATAAGCGAGTCGAGCTCCCGGAGGGCGAGTATTGGATAGACTCCCTCATAGGCCTGGATGTGCTGGAGGCGGAGAGCGGGGACAAGCTCGGCGTAATCGAGGATGTGATATCCACAGGGGGCAACGACGTCTATCAGGTTCGCGCCGAGGATGGCAGCGTCAAGATGATTCCGGCTGTGGCCGATGTGGTGAGGAGGATAGACGTCGCCGGAGGATCGATAAGCGTGTTCCTAATGGAGGGGCTCTGGGATTGAAACCCCGAATCTCAATCGTTACGGCGTTTCCGGACCTCATCCGGGGAGTTCTCTCTTTAAGTGTGCTCGGGAGAGGGATTGAATCCGGAAAGGTTGACGTCTCGATCGTAAATATACGGGATTTCGCCGAAGGAAGATACAGGCAGATTGATGACTACAGCTTCGGTGGAGGTGGTATGGTATTGATGGCGGGTCCGCTTATGGCGGCGGTCGATTCCATAGCGGGCAGGAGCGAACGGTACGTAGTCTGCCCGAGCCCTCAGGGTGTCAGGTTGTATCAGGAACTTGTGGAGGATCTGCACAGGATATCATGCGAGAAGAATCTTGTAATAGTCTGCGGGCACTACGAGGGCATAGACGAGCGGTTTGCGGAGAGTTGCGCGGATCTGGAGGTATCGTTGGGAGACTTTGTTCTGACCGGAGGAGAGATACCCGCTCTGGCTATTACGGATGCCGTCTCTCGTCTTGTGGATGGAGTGGTCGGCAGACGAGATGCCGTGGAGGAGGATTCGTTCTTCTCTGGGATGCTGGACCACCCCCATTACACGAGGCCGGCGGAGTTCGCCGGAAGGACCGTTCCAGATGTGCTGCTCGGTGGAGACCGGAGCGCGATAGAGTCGTTCAGGAGGGCGGAGTCCGCGAAGCGTACCATTTCCCGTAGACCGGACGCAGTTGCTCGGGCTGGGATAATGCCATACCTCGGGAGAGGCGTATATGTCCTTCAACTGCACCATCCTGTGCTCAACAGAAACGGCATGGTTGGAACGACCGCGATTACGGGCCTGGATCTGCACGATATCGCCAGAGCGTGTCTGACTTACGGCATAAAAAAATATATGGTGGCGACGCCGCTTCATACGCAGCGTGAAATGATAAAAAAGGTGGCTTCCCACTGGACGGAGGGGTATGGAGCTTCGTTCAATCCCGACAGGGCGGAGGCAATGAGGCGCGTGAAGACATTCGGGGCGTTCACCCAAGCTTTGAAGTGGGTGGAGGAGAGGGAGCGGAGTGTGCCATTTTCTGTCGCTACCACCGCGAAACCGCGAATGGGAGCGTTGCATTGGACGAGAGTCAAAAGTGGGTTGTTGGAACAGGACAGGCCTACTGTGTTTTTGTTCGGAACGGGATATGGCCTGTCGGATGAAGTCTTTGACTTCGCGGACGCCGTGATGGCTCCGATAATGGGAGGCCGGGGGGTCTACAATCACCTGTCGGTGAGAAGCGCCGTAGGAATAGTTCTCGACAGGTTCTTCGGTTTTAGATGACGCTGATGGAGTAGCGTTTACAGGCACTCTGTGAAGATATTGGCTCCCGTTTGAACGCGGGTTGACACAACTTAAAAAATCCAAAGGAGGAAGAGGCTGATGATAGATCCGAGGATAGCGCTTGTGGAGAAGCGATATCGCAAGCCTGAGGAGGGGATACCGGCCTTCCGGGCTGGCGACACGGTCAAGGTGCACGTCAAGGTAAAGGAGGGCAACCGCGAGCGGATTCAGGTGTTCGAGGGGGTCGTAATCGGACGTCAGCACGGCGGTTTGAAGGAGAATTTCATCGTACGCAAGATGTCAGGTGGGATTGGCGTTGAGAGGATATTCCCTCTTCACTGTCCTACGATCGACAAGATCGAGGTGACGAGGCTGGGCAAGGTGCGGCGCGCTAAACTCTACTACCTGCGCAAGCTCAGCGGAAAGGCCGCCAGAATCAAGGAGCGTAGAGAGTTCAACTGAGAAAGAGCTGACCGGCGGCGCTGCGCGATTGTTGGACTGCTATTGTTATGTTGCCAGAGGATCGGGCTGGCGTTGCGGGTGATTGCTGTGTATGAGTTGATCCAGATTTTTTCGGCATTCTTCAAGGTAGGCATGTTTACGTTCGGAGGGGGGTACGCGATGCTGCCCCTTCTCCAGAAGGATATAGTTCAGAAGCGCGGTTGGGCGACCGACGAGGAAGTCATTGATTATTACGCAATAAGCCAGAGCTTGCCCGGCATTATCGCGATAAATATTTCGATGCTCGTGGGTTATGGCAGGAAGAGGACTCCAGGCCTCGTCGCGGCGGCTCTGGGCATGGCCTCGCCGTCGTTGATCATAATCCTGATAATAGCGACGTTCATCAAAAATTTCCAGCATCTCGATTTCGTGAGACACGCGTTTAATGGCATAAGGGTGGCGGTCGCTGCCCTTATAGTCAGCTCGGCGGTGAGCATGTGGAAGAGCGGCGTTAAAGACGCCGCCGGCCTCGTCATATTCGCGGCAGCGCTTCTGGCCTTTACGTTCATCGATATATCGCCTGTGCTGCCGGTGATCGCCGGCGCGGCAGCCGGAATAGCCATCAAGCTCGGCGTAGGTAAGATCCGATGACGTATTTAACTCTCATATACGAGTTCTTGAAGATAGGGCTGTTTTCCATCGGCGGCGGGCTTGCCACGCTACCCTTCCTCTATCAGCTCGCCGATAAATACACTTGGTTCTCCAGGGAGACGCTGATCGACATGATAGCGATTTCAGAGTCCACCCCAGGGCCGATAGGACTGAACATGGCAACCTATGCGGGTTATGCGGCCGGCGGTATACCGGGGGGCATAATCGCAACCCTCTCTATCATTGTTCCGTCATTTTTCATTCTCTCCATTGTCGTGAGGATACTGGATGGGTTCAAGGAAAACCGCTTCGTGAAAGCCGCGTTTTATGGCATAAGGCCATCCGTGACGGCGCTGATAGCTTCCGCCGCGCTCGGCATAATAAAAATAACCCTTCTCGATATACCTTCTTACAGGAAAACCGGCGTGGTTCAGGATATCCTGAACTATAGGCAGATACTGCTGTTTGCGATGATATTTCTCCTCATGAAAAAATACAAGGGCCACCCTATCTTTTACATTGTAGGCGCGGCCCTGGCCGGTATCGTCCTCAAGTTTTAGGGAGACCTGACGGAGCCCCTCAGACGACCTGCGCGCCTCCGACCGCGGACTCGCCGTGGATCTGGCGGAGCATGGTCACGCAAATTTCCAGGGCTCTCTTGCCGTCCCTCAGGCCGACGAGCGGTTCCCGTCCCTCCCTGATACAGTTTACAAAGTCTTGGAGTTCGAGCTTCAGCGGTTCCCTCTTTGGGAATACGGGGTGCTCTACCACTTCGACCATGCCGCGTCCCACATGCTGAACACAGTGGTGGAGCGTTATGTCCTGAGTTTCGTAATTCACTATCAGATAACGCTCCGGCTCGGTTATTTCGAGCGTCCGCATCCTCTTCTCCGTGACACGGCTCACCATTATATGGGCAATTGTGCCGTTGGCGAAACATATCTGAGCCGACGCGAGATCCTCATGGTCCGTCCTGACGCACCGCCCCATCGCCGATATATCCACGATGTCGGAGTGAACTAGGGAGAGGATTATGTCCACGTCGTGAATCATCAGATCAAGCACGACCCCTACGTCGGAGACGCGATTCGAGAACGGCCCCATCCTGCGTGACTGAATATAAAGAGGCTCGCTGACGATCTCGCGCACCTGTTGAATTGCCGAGTTGAACCGCTCCACGTGACCAACCTGCAGGATGAGATTTCTGTCGCTCGCGATGCGAAGCAGCTCCTCCGCCTCTTCCGTGCTTGCCGTGACCGGTTTTTCGATCAGCAGGTGAACGCCCCGTTTCATGGCTCTCCTCGATACATCGAGGTGCCGTACAGTCGGGACGACTATGCTCAACGCATCGGGCTTCGCCTCATCGAGAAATATCTCAAGGTCAGTATAAGCCGGGACGCCAAGACTCTCCGCCACGTCGTGGGCGCGGTCGCAATCGACGTCCACGACGCCGACCAGATTCGCGCCCAGGATCTCGGTATATACCCTCGCATGATGAACCCCCAGATGTCCAACGCCAACCACGCCAACCCTCACAGCTTTCAAGAGCGATCACTCCTACCTTCGCTTAAAAACCCATAAATATTCTCACGGCATATCGCTCTAAAGTGGCCTTTTCTTTAAAATTCATGATTATCTGGTTAATTATGCGGAGTTTCGTATATCGTTATCACTGCTGCCAATTTTACTGTTGTCAATATTGCGGTGATTTGGTCGCGAAAATTGGACAGCACTTGTCGAGATCTAAAGTCGCCAATCTGTGGTTTGAGGCTGGTCATGCAGTTCATAAATTAAGTCATACTACACATTAAGCCAGTTTGATGCATTTGTGTGTTATCTATATCAACTGGTCTTGACAATTTTGATCATTTTAATTATTATGTACTTGCATCCGAAACTCAGTTGTATTTATCAAGTGAATAAAAACGCATGATAGCGCATTGCTTGTATGCATATTTTTTCTCAGGCAAGAGTGTTATCCGCGTGCCGAAGATCAATGGTCATAACTACAAGTATATTTGGAGTTATGGCTGTTAAGTGTTGTTCGCACCATGAAAAATCAATAATCGGCAATTCATCCTGAGATTATGGCAATTTGATTTCGTAAAGACTATTTTAGGTGCGCATGAAGGTTCGAAACGTGCGAGGAGAAGCGGATTAACGTATACGTTCAACACGGTATAGGGGTCAAATTCATTACGGATTGCCATGACTGTTTGTAGATTTACTCAAATTCTCCCGAGAATTCGACGCGGACAGAGTCAGTTGCGGCAATCTCTCGCGAGGATGGACTCTTAGGCCTCTTGAACGTGTACGATCTAACATTACGGGAGGGTACGTTATGGATCTGGCAAAACTAGGCGGCGACAGAATTTTCTTCGGTGAGGACGCGACAAGCGCGCTTGCGGGACTTCCTTCGGCTAAAAAACGGGCTTTTATCGTCATGACCGGAACAATTCTCGAGGATCTCGGACTTTTGAAACCGGTCACCGACGCTCTGGAGAAGGGCGGTTTCAAGTGGGAAAAATTCGACAAAATCGAAGAGGACGCCACATTTACAACCATCAAGAAGGGCATCGAGGCGGCAAGGAAATTTGAGCCCGATTGGATCATCGGCTTTGGCGGCGGGTCCGCGATGGATGCGGCAAAGACCATCTGGGTCTTTTACGAGAATCCCGAGAAGACCGAACTGGCTGAGGTTGCGGTGCCGAATATAATCCCGAAATTGAGGGAAAAGGCGAGAATCTGCTGCATACCGACATCCGCCGGCACAGGAAGCGAATCGACCAGGGTGGCGGTCGTAAAAGACGTCGATAAGCTGCAGAAGTTCGTAATATTGTGCATGGAGGGTAGATTTGTTCCGGATATAGCCATTTTGGATCCCCGGTATTCCATATCTCTGCCCAGAGGTCTTACCGCGTCGACAGGAGCTGACGCGATAACCCACGCCATAGAGTCATACGTATGCACCCTATCCACCCCATATTCGGACGGTCTGGCGATATCGGCGTTCACATTGGCTCACGAATATCTGCCAAAAGCCGTTGAAAACGGAAAAGACGTAGTTGCGAGAGAGAAGATGCTGGTCGCGGCGAACATGGCTGGAATAGCATTCGCGAACAGCCATCTGGGGATTACTCACAGTATAGCCCACTCCTTCGGAGGCGAGCTGGGGGTGCCTCACGGATTGGCAAACGCGATCACGCTGCCGTATATCATCGAGTTCAATGAAGCCGACGAGAAGACCTTGAAACGCTACCGCCGGCTAGCATCTCTGGTAGATTCGAAGTCGCTGCTCGATGTAGTGAAAACCTTAAACGATAAGATCGGCATACCCAAGGGGATGAAAGATTTTGTCAAGGACGACAGCGCGTTCGAAAAACGTTTTGAATCAATCGTCAGCAAGTCGATATCAGACATCTGTACGCTTGGAGCGCCGCGGGTTCCAACCCCCGAACAGTGGAAGGCTCTGGTCAGACTAGCATACTACGGGAAATAAACCGCGATATGTCCGGATCCAACGTAATCTCAGGGAGTCGATGCCGGTTAGATTTCTAAATGACGCGAGCGCTGACATGGGTTTCGATGGTACGGCATATGAGCCTGTCTGATGAACCAGAGTTGTAGATATGGCTCAGTTGATAAGCGACAGGGTAAGGCAATCCGCTCCGTCTTCCATCATCCGGGAGAGAGATAGAGCGAGATGTCGATATCGGGTGTAATACACATTCTCGGCGAAGAAAAAAACGATAAGGCACTGTGAACTAGGAGGAGATGTAAATATGAGCAGCAAGGAATATATAGACAGCTTGATTAAAAAAGCAAAAGCGGCGATCGACAAGATCGAGGGTTACAACCAGGAGCAGGTTGATAAGATGGTTCGCGCGGCAGGTAAGATTGTCCTCGACAACGCCAGAGCTCTGTCGAATGAGGCAGTTGAGGAGACTCATTTTGGTTCAGTCGAAAGCAAGGTCGCCAAGCACGACGCGCTCGGCGTAATGTGGGATTACCTGAAGGGAAAGAAATCGGTCGGCGTTATAGATTACGATCCGATAGAAAATGTGACTACCATTGCCAAGCCCAGAGGGGTTATCGCGGCCGTCGTACCGAGCACAAACCCAACGACCACGTCCGCTTTTAATATCATGATCGGTCTTAAAGGACGCAACGCTATCATCGTAGCTCCGCACCCCAACGCAAAGAAGTGTACCAAACATACGGTGGATCTAATCGTTGGAGAGTTGAACAAGTTGGGAGCGCCGGAAGGTCTCGTTCAGTGCATCGAGGAGCCCACCATTGAGCTCACCGGTCTGTTGATGGGCGCGGCCGATCTCATTATCGCCACTGGCGGGGCCGGCATGGTGAAGGCGGCATACTCCAGCGGAACACCGGCTTACGGCGTTGGACAGGGCAACCTGCAGGTCATACTGGATGAGGACTACAAAGAGATAGAGAGGATGGTTCTTAGCATCATCGGAAGCCGCACTTATGACCTGGGCGTGCTCTGTACGGGAGAGCAGACCCTGTACATCCCCACGGCCCGCAGAGAAGAAGTGTTGGATGTATTTAAGGCAAAAGGTTGTTATGTGTTGGAAGATCAATCGGTCATCGATAAGATTCGTCCAATTATATTTCCGGACAACGGACCGATCAATCGCGCTATAGTCGGCAAAACGCCTCATGCCGCCTGCAAGATTCTGGGAGTGGACATCCCCGAAGACACGACGCTCCTGCTGATCGAACTGAAAAAATTCGGGAAGGATGAGCCCCTGTGCAGGGAGATCATGTTCCCCGTGCTGAGATTCATTACATACGACAAGTTTGAGGATGCGTGCGCGATGGGCAGGACAAACCTATTGATAGAGGGCGCCGGTCACACATCGATCATCTATTCGACAGACAGAGAGAGGATTGTCTACTGCGGAGAACAACTGCCAGTAGGGCGTCTGCTGGTAGAGCAGATCGGCGCCGCCGGCGCCGGATGCACACCTGAAAACGGCCTCCCTCCGACTCTGACGCTGGGCGGTGGAACTTGGGGCGGAAATATGATCTCCGAAAACCTCCAGTACGAACAGATGTACAATATCACAAAAGTCTCCGGGTTGATCAAGGACTTCAAAACCCCAACCTACGAGGAGACGTGGGATTTATAGGAGAGCAGGCAGGATCTGAAACCGGCGGCCTGAAGCCAAAATAATCAAATCCAGTGTTTGCTGGCGCTCAGCATAGACATTAACTCCCGTTCGAAATCAGGTGACATAAGGAAGCGCTGATTGAAATCGGTGAAACGGCCGAACGCCGTTTTGCCATTTATCAGCGCTTCCATAGGGTAATGTCTGTCGCTGCCGCCGCAAGTAAGCGCTGACGTCAAGTATGCTGATCACAGTGTAACTTAAAGAAGGATATAGCTTACTACAACAACGCAATCAAGGAGGTTGTGCATAACTATGAAAAGATTCGCGATAGTTGCAGCAGCAGTGATTCTTGTCGCGCTCACGGTTCCTTCTTTTGCGGCGACGAACCCGTTTATGGACGTTCCGGCCAGCCATTGGGCATACGACGCGATATCGCGGCTCGCCAGCAACGGTGTGATCTTAGGCTATCCGGACGGTTTTTTCAAGGGCGCTCAGCCTGCCACACGCTACGAGATGGCGTCAATGATAGCTCGCTTACTGGCAAAGGTAGACCTCGATAAGGCCAGCAAGCAGGACGTCGAGACGATGAGACGCCTGGTCATAGAGTTCAGGGATGAGCTGGATGCGCTCGGTGTGAGGGTCGATTCCCTTGATGAACGCGTGGCGATTCTCGAGGAGGATATCGGTGGTTGGAACATGGCCGGTCATTTGAATTTCGACGCGAATTTCGGAACTGGCGATACCGACTACTACCCCCACATAGCCGGCAAGAATCACTTCGACCTCAACCGATACCGTTTCTGGATCAACAGACGTATCAACGAGACCACTACATTCATGGCACGCCTCGGTTCCAACGGAAACGCTACCAGGGGGGTGATATGGGATTACTATGAGGTAACTACGAAGCTCCCTTATGACATCAGCCTGACTGTGGGGCATTCGAACTTCGACTGGGAGGCTGACCTTAACTTCTATACCGCCAGTAACGCGATCTTCGGCGACATTGACGCCAACATGTTCAAATTCAAAAGGGACTGGGGTCTTACCCACCTTGAGCTGGTCGTTGCCCGTCAGACCGCCAACGATGCGGCCGGACTTCCTTCTCTGGCGGAGAATCTCCCCGGGGATCTCGAAAACTTCCTCATCGCCGGTTTGGCCAACTTCGACATCAGCGAGAGGTTACGAGGCGGTCTGATGCTCTATTACTGGATGACAGACGAAGAAATCGACAATCCAGCCCCCGCCCGTGACAGCGATACCGACCTTTATACGCTTGGAGCGTTTTTCGGCTTCAATTTCACGCCAGATATCGAACTGAAGGGCATGTACTATCATCAGGGTCTCGGAGACGACTGGCAGGCAAGGGTTCGGAATCCGGATGATAGCGCGAGCGCTTGGAAGATAATCCTCGACGTAAAACAGGAGGCGCTGAAGTTCACCAGCGTTTGGCTGGAGTACGCGAATATCGATAACAATTTCGCAAAGCAGACTCCGCCGACATACAGAGCTATAACTCTCGGCGGAGCGGATATTCTCGGCAACAAGCCGTATCGTGATAACGAGAACACCACAAAGGTGTATGGCATAACCGCGCGCCAGCGGTGGAATGACACGTGGCGCACATTCCTCCACTTCTCCATGGCCGATTATGACACCGCTGGCATTGACGACGCGACCAACTGGGCGGTTAGCGTGGCTTATCGGATAAACCCGGCTGTAGAGTTCGAGCTTATGTATGACAACATCGACTATGGAGGTTTTACCGATGCCGCCGGGAATCTTGTCAATGGCGGCCCCGGGAGAGTAGGCGATGACCATATAATCCGCCTCCGCACGTTCATAGCGTTCTAGTTGCCAGCACTTGAGAGACTATTACGAATTCGTCTCCATCAACTCCTGTATTCAGGTTGAACTGATGGGCCAGATCTGCGCCGAGAGTTTCGGCCTGCGCCAGTTTTCAGCTGTCGGCGGCCAGGTGAACTTTGTGCGCGGCGCTCAGATGTCCAAAGGCGCTGACCGAAGAGTACGAGAGAAGATTTAAAACGAGCTGGTAGACAACTTTTAAAAGAGCGCTCCCGAAGCGGAGCGCTCTAGTCTTTGGTTACTGGGAAATTGCGCTCACTGGGCATGTTGAAACACACGCCCCACACTCCACACATGTCTCGGAATCGACGGAAGCCTTGCCGTCGTTCACGCTGATCGCGGTCGTCGGACACGCTCCAACGCAAGCCTCACAGCCGACACAGGTATCCTGATCTACTGCCGCCTTTGCCATGGAAAACCCTCCCATCCATCTTTTTTTGCTCTGAAAAAAACGGGCCATGTTGTAAACACTGACCCGCCGCGATTTGTACATTTTATCATAGAAATCCTGTTGAGGCAAAGATGATTTTAAACCCTCATGGCAGACGTGTCAGAACAGCTTAGCGCATGGTATGACTGAATTTGGGCAACAATGCTTCGCGACGTCTGACGCGCCTGTCCTGTAATCTCTGGCCGATCCATAACCAGCGCCGCGGTGTCGTGCTAAAATGTCGCATATATCGGAGTCGCGCGGGGGTGATATGAGTGTCAGTGTCCAGGAAGAAGAGGAAGGGCGAGACGATCACTGATATTGCGCTCGGAGGCAGCGTCTTGCCGGTATCGATTGGCGAGGCGCTGAGCGTTTACGCGGAGGATGATCCGGCAGATACCGGAGCGGCTGGCGGCCAAACCGCTGAGGTCATATCCGAGCGAAAAACCGACTTGACCGAGTTCATTCGCCGAACATCCCAGATTACGATGAACAGAGAGACTACCGGCAGAAGAGGGCATACCGTTACGGCGGTGGCGTTCAAGCTGGAACCGGACGAAAAAACTCTGGAGGCGGTAGCGAAGGCGTTACGAAAGGGACTCGGCTGCGGGGGCCATATCGAGGGTTCGCGCGTGATCCTCCATGGAGACGTCATGCGCGGAGCCGAGTTATGGTTCGCCAAGAACGGAGCGAAAAAGATCGTCAGAGGGAATTGACGCGAGAAGGAGGGCTTGTCTTGAAGTTCTATGTCGGGTTCGACTGCGGGACGCAGAGTACCAAGACTGTAATCTACAGTGAAGAGATGGAGTGTGTTGCAGAGCATATCATTCCCAGCAAGATTGAGTCTCCCGCGGCGAACTGGGTTGACATGGATGCTGACCACTATCTGAGATCAGTTCGCCAGGGGATAAGACAGTGCCTGAAGACGAGCGGAGTCAATCCGGCGGATGTCAGGGCTATTTGCGGGGACGGCGTAATCTGCGGCATCGTCGGCATAGGGCCTGACGGTAAAGCGATAACGCCTTATATCACATATCTCGACGGGCGGACAATTGACGACGTCAAATGGGTCAGCGAGCACGTGAAGCCGATATGGATCGAGGAATGCGGCAATTCCGCAATGGAATCGTGGTTCCCTCCCATGTTCGCCAGATGGTTCCTCAAGAACAGTGAGCCTTTCAAAAAGAACGGAGTAAAGGTCATGAACAACGGTCCGTACATTCTCTCACGTCTTGCCAATCTGCCAGCGGAAGAGGCGTTTACGGACTGGGCTACTATGTCAGGTTGGGTAATCGGCTTCGACGCTGTTAATAAGAGATGGTCTGAGAGACAGATGAAGGCTCTTGATATACCGATGAAAATTCTGCCCAAGATAGTGAAGCCGTGGGACATCATCGGACATCTGTGCGAGGAAGAGGCAAAAAATACCGGTCTGCCCGCCGGTGTCCCGATAGTCGCCGGCGCGGGAGATACCATGCAGTCGATTCTGGGCTGCGGCCTGGTGAAACCTGGAATGTCGGCGGACGTCGCGGGAACCGCCGCTATGTTCGCCGTAGTCACCGATGGCATCAACGATAGCCTCACTCGCAAAACGAACCTGATATTCAATACCGGAACACTGACAGATACCTACATGTACTGGGGAATAATCAGGGCTGGAGGACTGTCTCTCAGATGGTTTAAGGACAACGTATGCGACAAGGCCGACGACTACTACGCGGAGCTGCAGAAGAAGGCGGAGAGAATCCCTGCCGGAGCAAATGGGACGCTCTTCCTCCCATACCTCACCGGAGGCGAGACGAGCGGAGATCTACAGCACGCGAGCGGCTGTTTTCTCAATATGACCACGAACACGGAACAGGGTGAGTTGTGGAGAGCGGTCATGGAATCCATAGCCTACGAATACCTCATGATTGTAGATTCTCTGCGTGAGAACGGAGTCAAACCGGACAGCCTCGTAATTACCGAGGGCGGCAGCAAGAATGATCTCTGGAATCAGATTAAAGCCGATATGCTGGATATCAATGTCACCACGATGAAGAGTACGGAAGGCGCTGTCAGAGCTGACATAACGGTAGCCATGTACGCGGTCGGAGATATTCCAGACATCGAAAGAGCGGTCAAGAGACAGGTCTCGGCCGGGAAAGTCTACACACCGAACAAGGAAAACACCGAATACTACCGCAGAGCATACACTATTCAGAGGAAGCTGCTAAATGAGACAATGCCTGCCTCATTCAACCTGATCACCGAATTGCAGCGCAAATAAAGAACAACGCCCGCCGGTATTCAACTCGCTCCGACGGGCATTTTGTCTGCGTGCGCGTCAGTCTGTCCCTGTCACCGCGTAAGCAGCGTGAGCATAGAACCGGCCGCGACCGCGGTGCCGATGACCCCGGCGACATTCGGCCCCATGGCGTGCATGAGAAGGAAGTTGCCTGGGTTCTCCTTTTGCACGACCCTCTGAACTACTCGGGCCGCCATCGGGACCGCCGAAACGCCAGCGGACCCGATAACAGGGTTTATCTTGCCTCCGGACATGATCTTTAATGCCTGTCCGAGCGCCAGGCCTCCCACAGTGCTCGCCCCAAAGGCAACAAAGCCGAGACCTATGATCAGGACTGTGTCGATCTGTAAGAACGTCTCTCCCGCCATGGTCGAGCCGACCGATATCCCGAGGAATATCGTCGTCATGTTCAGGATCTCGTTCTGAGTGGCTAAGCTCAGTCGTTCGACACAACCTGACTCGCGCAGCAGGTTGCCGAACATCAGCATGCCCACGAGCGGAACGCATGGCGGCAGTATCAGCCCGCAGAGGATGGTCGAGAGTATCGGAAACAGGATCCTCTCCAGCTTCGATACGGGGCGGAGCTGGTCCATTCTTATCGCCCTGTCGGCCTTCGATGTCATCAGTCTGATGACCGGGGGCTGGATCAGGGGGACGAGCGACATATAGCTGTACGCCGCGACCGCCACCGCGCCGAGGATCTGCGGCGCGACCTTACTGCAGAGATATATCGCTGTGGGACCGTCCGCGCCGCCGATTATCCCAATTCCGGCGGCTTCTTGGATGGTGAAGCCGCACAGCATTGCTCCGATGACCGCTACGAATACGCCGAGTTGCGCCGACGCCCCGAGAAGAAACGTGACTGGGTTGGCAAGGAGTGGTCCAAAGTCTGTCAGAGCGCCGATACCCATGAATATTATTATCGGATATATCTCATGGTCGATGCCAAGTTTGATCCAGTACAAAAACCCCCCGTGGATGTTGTTTTCGGTGACACCCTCCAGGATTCCAGATAGCGGCAGATTGGCCAGAAGACAGCCAAACGCTATAGGCAGCAGCAATAACGGCTCGAACCCCTTCTTTATCGCCAGATAGAGGAGGACGAACGCGACTACAATCATTGCGACGGGTCTCCACGTCATTCCTACGAATCCGGAATTCTGCCATATACCCCACAGCGCGCTAAAATAAACTTCTACATAGTTCATTATTTTTGTCTAACTCCAAAACCAAGTCTAAATCGGCTTAGCCTATGACGATGAGAACATCGCCCGTGTTTACGGAGTCTCCCTCCTTACAGTTTATTTGCACTACACTGCCGCCAACCGGCGCGAATATCTCGTTCTCCATCTTCATCGCCTCGAGAATCAGGACAAGCTGTCCCTCTGTCACGGAGTCCCCCTCCCGGACTGGGAGCTTCCATATTTTGCCGGGCATTGGAGATGTTACAGGGGTTCCTCCAGCCGGAGCCGCGGCTGCCGGTTTCGGCGCGGGAGCGGCGGCCGCCGGCTGGGGCGCTGGGGCGGCCGCTGGAACTGGAACCGCCGCAGGGGCCGAAACAACCACCGGAGCCGCCGCCACCGGCGCGGCTCCGCCCTGTTCCTCCACCACTACATCATATGATTTCCCGTTAACGGACACTTTGTAACTACGAGCCATTTCAAAAAAACCTCCTCACGAGTCGTTATGTATTGTTTAACCTTGGATGAATCAGTTAAAGTTATTCTAACTCATCTTTCGCCCGACGCGAAGATCAATCGGCGAAACCCTCCAAGTTCTCTATTCTGGCGTTCATCCTCCACACAGATGAAGCAATCCGGCTCCGTGTCTGTGAGAAACTGAGAACCTTGACGCCAGCCCCCATGGATGCCGATATCGCCGCCGTGATTACGGCCGCGAGCTCCCCGTCGTCAGCCGGCGCTCTCAGGTTTTGCGCAGGAGCGCCGACAGCGACCGGCTGGAGTTTCACCTCGGGTTTTGATGTCTCGCCAGAGGCGCTTGAAACGAACTTCAAAAGCATCATCACCAACATGAGCCCTCCTATTACAAGAAATACTATACTGAACGCTATGACTGACATAGCAAGTCCGCCCTTATAGCCTACAAACTGAAAATCCACGATTCTACCTCTCCTTAACCTGGGTTTACTCCGTGCTTGCGTTTCGGGCGCAGTTCACGCTTGTCCTCTGTCATTACAATCGCCTGATAAAGCGCGAATCTCGTCTCCTCCGGGAGGATGACCCTGTCCACAAATCCGCGGGCCGCCGCCACGTAGGGGTTGGCAAACGCCTCACGGTACTCCTCTATCTTTTCCGCACGAGTCGCGACCTTGTCCGCGGCCGCTTCTATCTCCTTGCGGAATATTATATTCGCCGCGCCTTCCGCGCCCATGACCGCTATCTCCGCCTGCGGCCACGCCAACACGACGTCGGCCCCCAGGTCCTTGCTGCACATACCCAGATACGAGCCGCCGTAAGCTTTGCGAAGCACTACCGTTATCTTAGGGGCCGTGGCCTCGCTGTAGGCGTAAAGGAGCTTCGCTCCGTGTTTTATGATGCCGCCCATCTCTTGATTGAGGCCTGGGAGATATCCTGGGACATCCTCGAACGTCACTATCGGGACGTTGAACGAGTCACAGATGCGGATGTGCCGGGCGGCCTTGCAGGACGCGTCGATGTCAAGGCATCCGGCCATGACCCTTGCCTGGTTGGCGATTATTCCTATGACATGCCCGCCTACCCTCGCGAAGCCGGTGACTATGTTTGTCGCGTACATCGACTGTACCTCGAAGAAGTCGGCGTTGTCAACGACGCGCCGGATGACATCCCGCACGTCGTAGCCTTTGTTCGGGTTTGTCGGCACTATCTCCCGGAGGGATATGTCGGCGCGGTTCGGGTCGTCCCCTGTCTCCTTGAAGGGGGGTTCCTCCAGATTGTTGCTCGGCAGAAACGACAGAGTCTTACGAACCTGCTCATAGCAGTCATCCTCGCTTGCGGCAAAGAAGTGCGCGACTCCGGACGTCTTGTTGTGCGCCTTGGCTCCGCCGATCTGCTCTGATGTTACGTCCTCTCCGGTGACTGCCTTTATGACCTGTGGCCCCGTAATGTGCATTATGCCAACCTTGTCCACCATGTAGACGAAGTCCGTGAGCGCCGGGCTGTAGACCGCGCCGCCCGCGCACGGGCCGGCGATCACCGAAAGCTGCGGCACCACTCCCGAAGCCTTTACGTTGCGAAAGAAAATGTTGCCATACCCGGAGAGGGCGTCCACCGCCTCCTGAATCCTGGCTCCGCCGGAGTCGTTGATGCCCACGCACGGCGCGCCGTTTTGGACCGCGAGATCTAAGACCTTGCAGATCTTCCTGGCGTGCGCCTCGCCGAGCGACCCGCCGATAACGGTGAAGTCCTGGCTGAACACATAGACAATGCGTCCTTCGACCGTTCCGTAACCTGTTACCACGCCATCGCCTGGAAAAACGCTCTTCTCCATGCCAAAGTTAGAACAGCGATGTTCCACTAGCTCATCAAGCTCGACAAAACTGCCCGGGTCGAGGATTTTGTCTATCCTCTCCCTGGCAGTCAGCTTGCCCTTTTCGTGCTGTTTGGCGATTGCGCGTTCACCACCGCCCTGCGAGGCCTCTTCTCGCCGTTCGAGAAGACTCTCGCAGAGTTGATCGATTGTACGATCCGCCATACCTGACAAACCTCCCTTAGTGTGCCTTATAACCCGGCGCGAACTAGTCTGCAAGCCGCGCTCCGGGTCATTCCCCGACGCTGACTCCACTTCAGCGGAATCCCTCCGCTGTCCCCGGGCGAATCGAGGCCATAGTTCTTTAAAACATCCACCCGAGCTGATAACGAGCCACACCATTATATAGCAAACTCGCGCGGTATTAACCATTGATAATATTACCTAGTTGTTTTTTTGTCGATCAGATCGAGACTTGATGAACTTACGGAAAAAATTTTTGGAGTTGGCGCTAAAGTAGTATAATTGCGCAAATGGTCACTCGGGACACTGGTGAATATTGTGGAGGTGTTGAATGTGGAGATGACTACATGTAATGTATGCGGAAAGGTTTTCGGTTCGTCATCGGGCGATGTATGCTCGTCATGCCGAAAACTGCTCGATATCGTCTACGAGAAGGCTTGCGCGTATCTGAGGGACAATCCCAAAAAAGGCCCTAACGCAGCCGAACTCGCGGAGGCGCTGGGAGAGGACAGGAGACTTGTCGATATCCTCATACTTGAGGGCAAGTTTGAGGAAGGCGACTCGCCTGGAACGGAGGAGATTGAGCTGGAAAGACGGCGCAAGAAACTTCTGGCGGATCTTCAAAAGAGCATCTCGCTCTCAGACGTAAAGAACCAGCCCACCACGACATACGGAAACGACAGACATGGCAAGAGCGATCTGTGATACGCGCGACGCGGTTAAGGTTGCTGACTCGGTCTTCTGGATAGGGGTTTGCGACAGGGAGACGGACAAATTCGAAGGCATGTGGGACCTCCCCCACGGTATGGCGTATAACTCCTACCTTATCAAGGCCGAGAAGACTGTCCTCATCGATACTGTGAAGGGCGCTTATATGGACGGTTTTTTTTCGAGGCTTAACCGTCTCCTGGACGGCCTTCCCCTTGACTATGCCGTGATAAACCATGTAGAGCCCGACCACTCCGGGGCGCTTGCCCTGCTGCGGAGGCTGTATCCCGAAGTCAAGCTGGTGGGCAACGCGAAGACAGCGGAGATGCTGAAAAACTTCTACGGAGTCGAGGGAGGATTTGTTGAGGTCAAGGAGGGCGGCACTCTCGATCTCGGAGGGCGGCGTCTCGTGTTCGTCACGGTTCCGATGGTTCACTGGCCGGAGAGCATGGTGTCTTATGACGAAACGAATGGAATCCTGTTCTCGAACGACATATTCGGCGGATTTGGCGCTGTCGAGGGAGGGATATTCGACGACGAAGCTGACTTGAACCTGGTCACGGAAGAGATGATGAGATACTATGTAAATATAGTAGGCCGGTTTTCCAGACAGGCTCTGAAAGCTCTCGAAAAGGTGCGTAAACTCAATGTTTCAATGATATGCCCGGCGCATGGGCCCATCTGGCGGAGCTGTCCAGGACACGTCATTGACATTTACGAGAAGTGGAGCCGACAGGAGACTGAGGAGGGAGTCGTTGTGGTATACGGCTCCATGTACGGCAACACGAAGACAGCTTCCGACGCGATTGCCCGGAGCATTGCTCAAGCTGGCGTAAAGCCGGTTCGTGTATACGACGCCTCGCGCTCCAACATGTCCTTCATAACTACGGATGTTTGGAAGTACAGGGGCCTCGTTCTTTCGTGTTGCACATACAACATGGAAGCATTCCCGCCCATAGCCGCCCTACTCCGTCTCTTGGAGAATAAGAATATGACGGGCCGCCGCATCGGCCTCTGCGGAACTTATAGCTGGGCATCCGCCGCCCTGAAGGAGATGCAGGCTTTTGTGGAGAGAAGCAAGGGTGGATGGAAGCTGGTCGATCCGACGATAGATATAAAATCACGTCCGTCTTGTGATGATCTCGAAATGTGCGGACAACTGGGAAAAAATATGGCGGCGGCGGTAAGGGATATCTGATTAAATTTGGTCAACCGAGGGAGTTGTGATTTGTGAACTGGAGTCCCGATAAAACAGAGAGTAGATTCAACGGATTCGTAGGAAGAAACAGAATGCGAGTGCAACGCCAATACCTCATTTTAAAAGAACTGATAAGGCAGCCGCGTGTGATGGGCACCCTCTTTCCGAGTTCTCCGGCCCTTGCTGACGAAATGGCCGGAGCTCTCTCTCCCGGTCTGCTGAAGTCAGGCATCTTTGTGGAGCTCGGCGCTGGAACCGGTCCCGTCACCGAGGGGCTTCTGAGGAGGGGAGTTCCTCCCGAGAGGATGGTCGTCGTGGAGAAATCCCCGGTGCTTGCTGAATGCCTGTCGAAACGTTTTCCATCCATCAATGTGATATGCTGCGGCGCTGAGGAGATGAGAAATCATATCAACAGGAACGAGAAGATAACGGCGATCATTTCGAGCCTGCCCTTCCGCAGCCTCCCATTTGACGTCGGATCGGCGATAATGGCTGAAATAGACGCCGCGCTCTCACCCGGCGGGCTTTTCGTTCAGTTTACCTATGCCCTGGTGGGGAAGATGCTCCACGTACCTCCCACTTTCAAAAAGGTGAGGTCCCACTTCGTCCTCTACAACCTCCCGCCGGCAAAGGTCGAAGTCTTTAGGAAACCCAAGGCAAAGAGTTAGAACGGTAAAACCGAAGCCGGCTGACCGGGTTTCTGATGCCTTTGGCGCGCGGAGGGGGAGAACGCGGGCGGAGGTCCGGATTGAGGCGGTATTGTGACAACATGGAGAATTGGAGGAGATGTAACGATGCGGGACTTCAAACGGTTCAAGGCTATTCCAGCGGCGATAGCGGTTTTACTGGCGCTTTTCTTTTTCTCGGGCTCATCGCTGGCGGCGGAGTATCGCATAGGAGGAGGCGCAAGGTGGCTGACAAGCGGAGGAGGATTCGCGGAGAAGGGGTTTGTTCGGATATCCCTGACCAACAACGGGACTCTTACCTTGAGATCTACGATGGAGAACGGGGTTGAGAGGATTACAGGATATAACATGCAAGGGATACTTGAGGCCACCGGGTTCCACATAGACGCGTGGGAACAGTCGGACGATCACAACTATCCAATACCCATCGAGGTCAGAAACTTCAACCCATCGATGAGCGACCCGTTCAATCTGCCGCCCATCACCATAGACAAGCTGACCTACACCGTGTCCTTTACGGGCGTGAACTCTGGCACTATAAGTCTTCGCGGCTATATCGACATAGATACGGTGGGCGAGTGCGAGGTTAACGCGGATAACGCGATGTGGCGGAGCGGAACCGAGAGACCGAGCGTTCCCGAGACCGAAAGCGGATGCGACAGCGGCGCCGGCCCATTATCGCTCGTTGCGTGCTTTTTTATTCGCAAGATGTCGGTGAGGTTCCGTAAGCCTAAGTGAAGTAAACAGTCTGGATGGTGGGCGTGACGTCTGCTGAGGAGGGATGTAAATGCTGTGCGGCAGCTGCGGTTTGAAGGTTCACGATAACGCGAGGTACTGCAAAAATTGCGGCGCGGAGGTAAACGCGGCGCGGAAGACTGTGTTACAGGATGGAAGCCTGACGAGTCTTATCTCTAAAAACCTTCAGCCCGCGGTACAGCCCATTCCCAAGCGCTCGGAGCAGCATTCTCACAGTCAGCCTCAGCCCGCGAGACGATTTGCCCCAGATCCTGATCCGGTTCCGCAATCGAATCAGTGGGAGTCCGGTCAAATACCGGAGAGCGCGGACCTTGATCGCGAAGAGACTCCTCCAGTGTTCCAGAAGAAGTACAGGTCCAGCGCGACCATTGCCTCTGTTGCTGGTGATATGATCCTAGCCGAGGGAGAGATCGCGCTCAGGACGTACTTGTGTCTGGAGCGCATCGCGCCCTGGTATAGCTCCCAGAAGGACAACTTCAAGGGATATCTGACCGTGACAAACAGAAGAATTATTTATAGGTCGTTGGGGGAGAACGTACACAGTGTTCGAGAGATTCCAATAGAGTCCTACCGCGGTTTCGAGTGTTGCTACGGCCGGGGTTGGAGCTTCTCCGAACTCCTGTCTGGAATAATAGTCTCGTTCGGCGCGGTGGGTCTTCTCTTCCTCAATCTGTTGACTGCTGTGCCGTTAGGGGTTTTCAGAATTTCGACGGCTGCTCCGTTTGGAATTTTAATTGTAGGATTGGTTCTGATACTCATCTCCCACCACAAGACGATGGCCCTGCGGATCTATTCCGAACGGCAGAATGTATCGCCGATATCTCTTGTCAGGCATTCGAAGGGTCTCGGCAGATACGATGCCGGGCTTCCCGCCGAGCAGACGGATGTTATGATGTCGGAGGTCGGCGCTCTGATCTCGGATGTTCAGAGGTTTGGCGATGAAGCCGCGACAAAGTGGGCCGGCTGATGAGCGCTCTAAGCCGCTGGAGTCTCTTCTGTCACTGGGCGCCTCTCATCGACCCTAGCAGCGATTTGGGAGGTTGTACGTTCCCGTGTTTCCGTTGAAAATTGTCGTAGTGGACGGACAGGGTGGGGCACTGGGGAAGAGTCTCATCTCCGCGGTGAGGAGATTGGGGTGTTGCGCGCCAGACAGTGAAATTTTAGCCATCGGGACCAATTCCGTGGCAACTGTCGCTATGCTAGGAGCTGGCGCGGATTATGGCGCAACCGGCGAGAATCCCGTCGTCGTAGCGTGTGCGGACGCGGACATCATTTCCGGCCCTATTGGCATTGTCGTCGCGAATTCTATGTTTGGAGAGATCACGCCAAACATGGCATGCAAAATAGGCGGGTGCCGTGCCAAAAAAATCCTGATTCCGGTGAACAAGTGCGAAATATCGATAGCCGGCGCTGCAGACTTGCCCTACTCCGATTATGTTAAGATAGCCGCCGGAATGATCGCGGGAGAGGTGAAAAAACTGCGAGGAGAGGCGAAACCTCCTCACTCGTCTGATGTTTTCAAAAAAGACGCTGATTACGCTAGTTCAATTTTGAACAAGTAATGCGGATTTCAGGAATCTATTTTTTCAATCCGCTGGCAGAAGTATAATTTTACGTAAAACGCCACTATTACCGGATTTGACGCCACTATCAAGCATCTAGTCTGTGGATTTAGGGGAGATAATCATGCTTGACAAGCCTATAACGCATGATAGAATGATCAACGTGTAGTTTGGGGCTGTAGCGCAGTTGGGAGCGCGCCTCCCTCGCACGGAGGAGGCCGTGGGTTCGAATCCCATCAGCTCCACCAAGTGATAGCAAGGGTTCAGGGGAAATCTCCTGAACCCTTATTTTTACCTCAGACTCAATCCAGACTCGCATCTCTCACAGCCCAATAAACTTCTCGGCCAGCCAGCCGATAATGGATCCCACGGCCAGCGCTCCAAGAAGATACCCGCGCTCCTTCGCGCGCTCCAGCCTGATCGACGTCACGCTCTCGCTCAGGCTGGCTATCTCCTCCTGATGCCGTGCCATCTCCTCCGTGAAGTGCTCCAACCTGGACTGGAGTTGAGAGGAGGCGAATATGAGGTGAGTCCGGTTCCAGTAATACGTCGTGGATATCGTGATAATCGCCTC
>JAIRWR010000017.1 GCA_031268885.1 Synergistaceae bacterium | reverse complement strand
CGACAGCGGAGGCCTGTCGATCAAGCCCGCTGATTCCATGGTCACCATGAAGGGGGACAAGACCGGGGCGTGCGTTGTACTCGCGGCCGTTAAGATCGCGGCGGAGTTAAAGCTGCCGGTCACCGTTCACGCGATAGCCGGAGCGGCGGAGAACATGCCGGGAGGAAGCGCGTACCGCCCTGACGACATAATAAGAGCTTACAACGGAAAGACAATAGAGGTGAACAACACGGACGCCGAGGGCCGCCTCACCCTCGCCGACGCGCTGACCTACGCGTCCGAACTGAAGCCGGATGCCTTGATAGACATAGCGACGCTCACCGGCGCGTGCGCCGTGGCCCTTGGGGATACGACCGCCGGGCTCTTCACGAACGACGATTTGCTGGGAGACGAGTTCTTGGAGGTTGCGAATCGCAGTGGCGAGAGATTCTGGAAGTTTCCGATTGACGACGAAAACCTCAGGAAGAAGTTGAAGTCCCCAGTGGCGGATGTAATAAATTCGACTGGCCGCCACGGCGGGGCGATAACAGCCGCGATGTTCCTCGAAAACTTCGTCGGAAAAGGCCTGCCCTGGATCCACCTTGACATAGCGGCGACGGACTTCGCCAAGGAAGCGTACTCGTACTACGCAAAAGGCGCGACAGCCTTTGGCATAAACGCCATCGTCGGCTTTATCTTAAAGAGAGCGGGCAGATAAGTCTGTCGCCGATTCATAGAGCGCGGGTATCCAAAGGCTCACATCCCGCGCTCGTCATTTTGCAACCTCAAAGAAAGATACGCGGGCGAAAACCCAGGTTTGGTGGACACCGACGTTTATCGGCAGCTCAAGGAGGCCAGTAAATAAGTTTATCTACCGTTAATCAGCGCTTCAGCTTAAAGCATGCCACGAAGTGTCCGTTTGATGTTTCGATCAGCTCGGGGTCCCGCTCTCTGCATGTTTCCACGCAGTCGTCACAGCGCGCCGCGAAACGGCAGCCGGGTTTTACGTTGATCGGGCTTACCACTTCGCCTCTGATCACCTTCATCTCCTTGTTTCTGCGGGAGAGGTCAGGCTCTGGGATGGCGGCCAGCAACGCGTTGGTGTAGGGGTGCAGCGGATTTTCGAACAGTTCATCGAACGCCGCGATTTCGACGCATTGGCCCAGGTACATTACCATGATTTTGTCAGAAATGTGTTTTACGACGCTCAGATCGTGCGTGACGAACATATACGTGAGCTTGAACTCCTCCTGCAAGTCCATCAGCAGGTTCAATATCTGGGCCTGGATGGACACGTCGAGAGCTGAGACGGGTTCGTCGCAGATTATGAACTTAGGGTCGAGGGAGAGGGCTCGGGCGATGCCTATGCGCTGGCGGCGTCCTCCGTCCAGTTCGTGAGGATAAGAGTTCGCGTACCGTCTCGCCAGTCCCACCATGTCCATGAGTTCTGCCGCGCGGTTGAAGGTTTCGATTTTATTTTTGAACACCCTATGAATAAACAGGTATTCGGCGATCAGCTCGATGACCGACATCCGAGGGTCGATACTGGAATACGGATCCTGGAATATGATCTGCATATTTCTGCGCATGTCTCGGGCTTGCCTGCCCCTGAACTTCGAGATGTCCTGCCCGTCGTACAGCACCTGACCCGACGTGGGCTCTATGAGCCGCAGTATCAGGCGCCCGACGGTGCTCTTGCCGCAGCCGCTTTCGCCCACCACTCCCAGTGTCTCGCCGGAGGCGATTTCGATATTTATTCCATCTACAGCGTGGAGCATGACGCCTCCCTTCAGTTTGAACAGTTTTCGCAGATCAATTGTTTGGATCAACGGAACATTTTTCTCCTGCATTTATACTAACCTGCTTTCAAGCGAGAGTTAATTCCCGTGCCGAGTGGCAACAGACGCTAGATCCAACTCCTATTCTATTTCTATATATTTTTACGTTACATCCCGGCGCCGCGGGTTTTCGCCGGTGGCGTATAAATGACAGCTCAGCCTGTGCTGGGCCTTTTGGACGGTCTTCGGATGCTCCTTCTCGCAGATGTCCATACGGTTCCCGCACCTTGGAGCGAATACGCAGCCGTTGGGGAGGTTTGACGGGTCGGGCATGAGTCCGGGAATCGGCTTTAAGCGCGTGGCCTGGGAGCGCAGGTCTGGGAGGGAGTTGAACAGGCCGGCGGTGTAGGGATGCCGCCAGTCTCCTATGAAAATATCCTCTACGGTTCCGGTTTCGATGATCTCCCCCGCATACATGACAGCAACGTCGTCGCAGATCTGCGCTACTATCCCGAGATCGTGAGTTATCAGCAGCATGGCGGTCCCGAGTCTGTCGCGGAGATCTTTAATCATGTTTAACACCTGGGCTTGGATGGTAACGTCCAGCGCGGTGGTCGGTTCGTCGGCGATAAGAAGCTCGGGTTCGCAGGAGAGAGCTATAGCGATTACGACACGCTGCTTCATCCCTCCGGAGAACTGGTGGGGGTACTCGAATCTCCGCTGAGGCATGATCCCGACCATTTGCAGGATGTTCTCAACGCGCCTGTTGACCTCCTCGTGCGGCATCTTCCCATTGTGAAGCTCGATTGCCTCGGCGATCTGGTCGCCCACGGTCATAACCGGATTGAGGCTGGTCATTGGATCCTGAAAGACCATGGCTATCTGATTTCCCCGGATGACCCGCATCATATTTTCGTCCAGCTTTAAAAGATCCTGCCCGTTGAACTCTATCTTTCCTCTCTCTATTCTTCCCGTAGTAG
Source organism: Synergistaceae bacterium (assembly GCA_031268885.1). GTDB lineage: Bacteria > Synergistota > Synergistia > Synergistales > Synergistaceae > JAIRWR01. The sequence goes on along the minus strand of JAIRWR010000017.1, from coordinate 7,483 downwards.
ACGGCAACAGGCGCAGGATCGAGAGCGCGGTCGTGGTCTTTCCGGCCCCGGTTTCGCCGACTAAACCGAGCGTCCTGCCCTTCATGACCGTGAGAGATATGCCGTTTACGGCTTCCACCGTTTCGAGATCCGTCTTGTAGACAACCTTCAGGTCTTCTATGTTGAGGAGGATACCGCCGTTATTTTCCAACATCAATTGTTCCTTTCTGTTTTTTTCAAGCAGGATCGCCGCGCGCGCATCTGGTCCTACCGGCGCTTCCCTGGAATCAGCTCTTGAGATGCGGATCCAGCGCGTCGCGGAGACCGTCTCCGATGAGGTTGACCGAACACGCCGACATTACTATCGCTGCCGCCGGGAACAAGAGTAGGTGTGGCGACGTGCGCAGGAACGCGCGCGCCTCCGCCAGCATCAGGCCCCATTCCGGAGCGGGCGGAGGCATTCCCAGGCCGAGGAAGCTCAATGTCGATTCGTAGAGGATGATCTTGGCCACATTTAACGTGGTATTCACAATTATAACGCCCATCGCGTTCGGAATGATGTGAGTCGCTATTATCCGCGCGCTGCTAGCGCCGCCTGCCCTTGCCGCCTCGACGTACTCCAATTCGGACAGGTTGAGTACCTGCGACCTCACGAGCCGGACGTAGTTTGTGAAATAGGCCAGGGTCAGCGCGACCAACAGGTTGATGAAGTTGGCTCCGAGCGCCACGACCACTGCCATGGTAAATAGTATGTCCGGCACGGACATGAAGATGTCCAGCGCGCGGCAGATCACGCTGTCGATGACCTTTCCAAAATATCCTGCCACAGCGCCGAGGATGCTGCCAAGAAGGCACGATGTCATGGTCGCGATTACCGCTATGGAGAGGGAGGTGCGCCCGCCGTGCAGGACGCGCGCGAATATGTCGCGCCCGTATCCGTCACAGCCAAAGATATGCCCCCAGGAAGGAGGAGCGAGTTTGAGGGACATGTTCTGCCTGGTGGCGAGGGAGTACGGCGCGATAACGTCGGCCAGCAAGATGACCGCCAGTATGATGGTCAGCATTCCAAGTCCGAAGACGGCCCCCTTGCTCTTTTTGAAACGGCGCCAGATCTCCTTGGCCTGGCTCTGTCTTTTGAAGGTTATCTTTTCTATGCCAGTTGTCTTTTCCATCCTTAGAGAAGTCTCTTCCCGGCCCATCTTCTATTCCTTTCCCCCCGTCGTGTATTTTGCCCTGATCCTGGGGTCAATGAAGGCGTAGGTCATGTCGACTACCAGCATCACTATTGTGAAACAGATGGATATTAAAATTGTCCCGGCCAGTATGATGGGTTCATCCTTGAACAATATCCGATCGACGATCAGGCTGCCTATGCCTGGAATGGAGAACATCTTCTCGGCCACGACAGCGCCGCAGATGAGCACTCCAAGGCTGAGGCCGACCTGTGTTATGACCGGCAGCAGCGCGTTCAGAAGCGCGTGTTTCCAGATGACGGTCCTCTCCGACGCGCCCTTGGCCCTGGCAGTGCGAACATAATCCTGACGAATGGCCTCCAACATCGACGACTTCGTAAAGCGCATGACCTGCGCCGCCGGAGGGATCGCTATGGTGAGTGTCGGCATGATGAAGTGATATATGGTTGTCGCCCCGAATGACGGCAGCCAGTTCAGCTTCAGCGAAAATATGAAGAGCATGAGCAGACCGAACACAAACGCCGGAATGGCCGCTATGAAAAACGCTATGACGGACGGAATTGTGTCCCACAGCGAGTACTGTTTGACCGCGGTGTAAATGCCAGGGGGGATGCCGATCAAAGACGAGAGCAGAACACCGACCAGCGCAAGTTTTATCGTGACGATGTATCGGGGCCACACCTCGTCGAACACGGACTGCTTTGTGTAATATGACTTTCCGAAATCCTGATGGATGATCATATTTTTTAGATAGTTGAAATATTTTTGCATGAATGGGAGGTCATAACCCAGCTCGTGATTTAGGGCGTCGACATCCGCCTGCGGAGCTGACAGGCCCAGCAGCGCGCGCGCCGGATCGCCGGGCGTGATGTTCATTACGAGAAAAATGATAAAAGCGACTCCAAATATTGTTGGGATCAGAAATAACAACCTTTTTATCACGTACCTGTACATTTAAAACACCCCACAATCTGATGCCAACCTACGTTCGAACGGGAGTCAATATCCATACTAAGCGCTTGCAAACACTCGTTTCGATTTTTTTTGACTTCAGGCCGCCGCTGTCAATTTAAGCGTTCTTTGCATATCCATCTTGGAATGAGCGCTTACAAGCGCGCTCATTCCAGAATAAACCGCAAGTATTCCTACGTCCGCGGGAATTACGGCGGTTTCGGTCTCTATGCCTTGGTCGTCATTTCCACTTGAAAGTGCGTACTTTGTAATACGTCGGCACCGGTTTGCCCACGTCGAGAGCCTGCGCCCAGGCCACTCCCACTGGTTCATGCAGGCATGGGAGCATTGTGGCGCTGTCCATGACGATGCCCCACAACTCGGTATAGTGTTCCAGGCGTTTTGCCGTATCGGCCGTATTGACGCCGGCATCCACCAGTTCCTCGATTCGCTGCCAGTTGAAGGGGCTTGAGTCATCCTTGTAGCGAACGACGTACATGCCAGTGGATTCGCTGTGAACCTGCTGGCGGATGTTGTTGAAGTCGTAGTTGCCGTAATCGGAGAAGACGCACACATCGTAGTCCTGGGCGTAGAGCCTAGGCGTGACCACCGCCGCCTCCATTACGGAGACCTGGGCCGTTATGCCGGCCTCGGCCAGATTCGCCTGAAGAACCTGCGCCATAATGGCTTTGCTGCCGGAGGTAGCGCCATACGTCAGAATCGTTCCTACATCGACTCCGTCGGGATAACCGGCCTCCTTCAGGAGTTCCTTCGACCTCTCCACATTGTAGCCGTATGTTTTAAAACCGCTCACGGGTGACGTCGCGACTATATCTGACGGCATGTACTGAGTTGCCTCGACGCCCTTGCCGTTGCTCACGGCGATGTTGATGTCGTTCTTGTTTATCGCGTAGAACATGGCCTCGCGCACCTTGGCGTTTCCGAGCACGTTGTTATTCGTCGGGGAGAGGTAATTTATACCCATGAAAAGGATATTGTTGCCCTTGATCAGGGCGTTGTTAGTGCCGGACGACTCCACTATGAAGTCCCACTCCGACAGCGGAATGTCCTCGAAGTATCCCAGCTCGTTATTCTTGAACGCGATGACGGCAGCTGACAGGTCGTCGATTACCACATACTGTATCTTTTTTATGTTAGGAGCGCCCCTCCAGTAACCCTCGTAAGCGTCCATCTTCATGCCTGTCGCGACGTCGAATTCGGTCACATAATAGGCTCCAGTACCGGCCTTGTGCGGGATTGTACCGTATCTGTCGCCCTGCTCGGTCACTTCTCTCTCGCTCGCTATTTTGACGCAGAAAAACGTGTGAGCGATCGGCGAGTACGGCTTGTTCAAGGTGAACACCACCGTCTTATCGTCGGCTGCTTTTACGTCCTCAATCATGGATGTCAGATAGTTGAAGCGCGAGTTCTTCCGTGCCCTGTTATAGCTGAATACGACGTCGGATGCCTTCATGGGATCGCCGTTTTGAAATGTGACGCCGTCGATCAGCGTGACCGTGTATGTCAATTGATCCTCGCTGATCTTCACTTCCTTCGCCAATTCGTTGTAATAGCCGTTGTTGGCCTCATCCATTCCATATAGGCCCTCGAAGATCTGATGCCATACCTTCATGTTAGATGTGTTCGTAGTCTGTTCCCAATCAAGGGATGGCACGGATCTCTCCGTGCGCAGGACCAGCAGCTTCTCCTCGTTGGCCGCGAAGGCGGTACAGGCAGTGAGCGCAACCAGAAGAACCATGAGCGTAATTAGCAACCTCTTCATAACTATCGATCTCCTCTCGGGTGATTAATACCAACCTGCATTCGCACGGGAGTCAACATCTGTGCCGATTGCCTATGAACACCAGGTTCGGCATCTTTGACCCCAGCCTCTGACTTCATGCCGGCATAAAAATCCTGTTGCCGGCTGTGTCTCGCGTTTGACAGCCCTTGGATTCCCCCTCTTAAATTCAGATGTCGGTATGAGATTCAACCAGCTCAATGCCTTCGGATGCGAGTTCCCTCAGCACCGGTTCGTAAATTTCACGCGATGTCGGCTTGTGAATGCCGGGAGTCTTGATCTTCCCCTCCATTATGAATCTCGCGGCAATGGCCGGAGGTATGCCCGTCGTTCTCGCTATCGAGGTCCACTTGCCCGGAATCCCGTAGTCGATTAACACGGACTTGTGAAGACGCCTGGCGCCGTCCGGGTATTTGGCGGTTATCTCGCCGTACAGCACTATCAGGTCCCTCTCTTCCGGGGACATGGCAAGTCTTTCAGCGAACAGCGATGATACGATCTCCCTTGGCGACGCTTCGTTCAAAGCTATCGGCCTGTCGTCGAAGAATCCCATCCACTCCATCTTCAGGATAAACGCGGACCACGGCTTTAAGCCGAACTTTTTGCATACAGCGTCCTTCGGATCGCCGTCGGAGCCGGCCTGGCGAGCCGAAAAGCGAGCGAACGACAGTCCTCTCGTATCGCGCTTTTCCGTCTCGAAAAAGCCGAGCGCGTTCATATAGCAGATGGTCTCGCACCATCCAGGATAACGGAGCGTTCCGCGGTATATCGAGCTGGCTTCGGGAATGCCGTAGTCCTCCTTGTAGATGGTCGAGTCAGCGTTGGCGTAGACCTCCATCACGGCAACGCCTGGTACGTTCATCATGTAGACGTGTTCATAGGTCTCGCCATCGGGCCAGGATATTTCATTGCCGCCGGCCAGAATTTTAGCCGATCTCTTGCTTGCTCCAATCAGGCTGGAGGGCGCCCATGTGAGCTTGTATCCCCAGGGGTTGTCATTTGCCTCCGGAGCTGGCAGCGCGCCGCAGAGCGAGCGGAACGACTCCACCAGTCCGCCCTGCCCATGGATAGCGGCTATATCCCTGGCCGCAGCCATGTGGTCGATGCCTGGATCTAGACCGAACTCCGTCAGGAAGATCAGTCCGCTCGACTCGACTTTTGGAGAGAGCGAGGCGAATGCGGCATCCAGATAGGATGGCTGAATCATGTGGACTTTTTTTTCAAGACACGCCTTCGCGACGACTGGCATCAGTTCGGGTGGAAGGAGGCATATCACGACATTCGGCGCGTACTTGTCCAACAACCGCGCAACAGCCTCGCCCCTGACGTCCTCGCGCTCTACAACTGCCGACGGGAAACGGCTTGCCACCCCCGCCAGATTAACATCCGAAATATCGGAGACCGCGACCCTGCAATCTCCGTGCCGCGTCAGGTAATCAATACAGGGAGCCGATACTCTGCCGGCCCCCATCACTAAAACCGTCTTCATGGCGCTGACACCTCCGAAATCTTAATAGAAACCGTTATCATCGATGATTGAAACCATGTATAGAAATCCCGTTCCCATCGATCAACACAATCAATATACCGACCACGGCGACCGCATGGATAGCTCAAGTAAAACTCTAATGACTTAAGAGATGGTTGGAACTTGCGCAGATTTCATAAGACATTATATATAATGCCCATTCTCCTCTTGCGTTTTTTATCGATAAAAGAGAGTACAATTATCGATAAAAGATAGATTATTTTTCGACAAAAGTTCATACTTGCGTATATATTTTGGAGATTGCTGGCATAGACCTGTAAATCATCAAAAATGACACAGCGGGACCGCTGATGATCAACGCCATAGCACAAACGCTGCCCACCAGACCGGAAGGGATACCGCGAGCAACAGTGCCATGGCAAGGCCTGCTATACCAAAAAAGAGGATCAGCGACAGCGGCCAGTGCAACATAACCCTGACCGTCTTCCTCGGTTCGAGCACGATTGCGGTCTCTGATGGGAGCTCCGCCCCGACCCTTCGGCTCATTCGGATGAACAGCCACAGCGAGCATCCCGAGGCAATGAGCGGCGCCAGAAATATCGAACCTCCGTATATCCTGGCGAGGCCGGTCATTACCGCTGTCATATCGAGCTGTGACAACAGTATCAAGAACGCCGCGCAGTTGGTGAAGATGTGCGCCGCAAGTGACGGCAGGAGCGATCCGTACCGGACCGCGAGCCTCCCCCAGAGGATTCCGCTCAGAAGCGCGAATATCTGATTGACTCCTATCATATGAAGGGAGGCAAAGACGGCCGATGTGAACCCTATGGCGAATCCCGACCCCATCGCGCGAAAGCGCCGCAGAAAATACCCCCTGAAGAACAGTTCCTCCGCAATGGGCGTGAATATGACGATATTCACGAATGAAACGGCATCACGGTCGAACGCGGCGAAGAGCTTGTTCAAACGATCGAGGACGTATTTGACGCTTGACGCGCGATACTCTGCCGCATAGATGACGCACCCCATTATCGCGGCGATTGCGCAGTACACGAATATCACGAGTAGTATCTGAATCCCGACGGCGCGGGCGGCACTGCCCGGGTGAACTCTCCGGAAGGGGCTGTCCCCGTCCTTTGATAGCGACCTGTACGTAATCGCTATGATGACGGCAAGACATGCCAGCATGACCCATCTGTTGAGCCAGGAGACCGAGATCGCTGTCATGTATGCGAGAACCCAGTACCCAGCGTGCCTCATGGAGCTCAAGTCGGACTCCTCCGGAGTTCTTAGCGGCGGGAAAGGATCGGCTGCCGCCCACTCCGGCAGAGGGGGAGGAATCTGTGCCGGCGGATAGTTTTTTATCAATGGCTGTCTCTCTCCTTTGTGACAATAAAATAAGCTGAGTATGCTAGTACGACGCACGACGGCTAAGTATAATCGATATTTTACATTCGTGTAAACTTCGATTGCGGATACGCGGCGGACGTGTCAGAAAGATCCAATTGATTCAGGCAGACAGTTGTCATATATGCCACCATCACATGGACAGTGGGAAGGGTGATATTTTATTGCTCGGCGACACCGCGATTTGACACACCGCGATTTGAGGCCTCTTGACACCGTTGGCCATATCAACTATGATCTGTTTCATTCAGAAGCTGACAGATCTGTCAGAGGATGAAATTTCTTGCGCAAAGTAGCTCAATCACTTGGTAAATGTGTTAGCTTATAAGAGTATAATAATGTAATAATTCCTGAGGCGGCATAGCCAAGTGGTAAGGCAGAGGACTGCAAATCCTTTATCCCCGGTTCGAATCCGGGTGCCGCCTCCAAAATTAAATTTAAGACAAGTGATAAAATCGCCGAACCCAGTAAAACCAAGGGTTCGGCGATTTCTATTCGATTCCTAAAGTGATGTAACGCCGTATAAACGAACATAGACACCGTATAACACTACAACGAAGATTTTAAACATCAAATGCATCCTGAACCCAAGACAGAGCGCAAGGAAGTAAGTTTCCGTTTTCTATGTGACCGATAAGCGCGCCAGTTGCTTTTGAGTGTATA
>JAIRWR010000123.1 GCA_031268885.1 Synergistaceae bacterium | reverse complement strand
GTCTTCCTCGTAGTACCTGTAGGGGATGCCGTAGAGATATGCCTTGGGCGGCATGGTCTGATGAAAGGCCGTGTCGAAGACCGCGACGTTTGGCACGCCGGGCAGGGCCGACTCCATCGCCCGAATGCCCATGAGGTTCGCGGGGTTGTGGAGCGGCGCGAGATACGTACAGTCTTCTATGTCCTTTATCACAGAGTCGCCGATCAGGACTGACCTATCGTTCTTCTCCCCCCCGTGAACCACGCGATGTCCCACCGCGCCCAGCTCACCGAGGCTCTTCAAAACGCCCGCGGCAGGATCAAGCAGCATCTCCAGCACCAGCTTGATCGCGAACGTATGATCCGGGATGTCCGTCTCGCGAACGGCCGGATCCCCAGAAGCCTTACTGTGCTTTACGCGGGAGCCCTGAATGCCTATTCGCTCGACGAGACCCTTTGCGAGAACGGATTCATCGGTCATGTCAAACAACTGGTACTTGAGCGACGAGCTGCCGCAGTTCAAAACGAGTATTTTCATGTGTTCATGGCCTCCCTTGACCTCTTTGCCTCCAGCGCTCATAATCTTTCTGGCAGAGCGATTGGAGGTTTTTTTAATTTTATGATCGCGGCCGGAATTGTCGCCGAATATAATCCCTTTCACATGGGACATCTATATCATATCAGGAAAACGCGCGAATGCGCGCAAATTGACGCGGTCATCGCCGTAATCTCGTCAAATTTCGTGCAGCGGGGCGAGCCTGCCATTGTGGACAAGCGCGTCAGGACACAGATGGCGCTCTCCTGCGGCGCGGATCTCGCGTTGGAGCTTCCCGCCGCTTTCTCAAGCCATAACGCCGGTCCCTTTGCCAATGCGGCTGTCGACATCCTTGCGGCTACGGGCCGTGTCGCTGTGATCAGCTTTGGGATGGAGAATCCCGACAGGCTCGAGTCCTCGCTCTTCGGCATAGCGGATATTTTAAACGACGAGCCGGCGGATTTCAAACACTCCTTGAAGAAGAATCTCTCCCTCGGCTACTCGTTCGTTCAGGCCAGGAGCATGGCCCTGGATGAAATCGCTCCCTGTTCGCTGGAGATCCTGAAGCGGCCCAACAACAACCTTGCCCTGTCTTACGTCAAGCGCATCCGTGAGCGGCGTTATCCGATCGGAACTATCGCCGTCCCCAGATCCGGCTCCGGCCACAACGAGGAGACCGCAAGGAGCGGCGAAGCGGCTAGCGCTTCCGCGATACGCGGCCTTGCGGCGTCGGGAGATGTCGAAGCCGCGTGCGCCCTCATGCCAGAGGAGAGCGCCGCGTTGTTCCGCGAAGCCTGGGCATCTGGACACGCGTCAAGCCGCGCCTCCGGGCTTTGGACAGCGCTGCGGCAGTCCATAATAAGGACAAACGCGCGGGATCTCGCGGCGGTGGCCGGCATGAGCGAAGGTCTGGAGAACAGGGTTATGGACATGGCGTTTAAGGCGGAATCGTACGAATCGTTCGTGGACTCCTGCACCAGCAGGCGTTACCCGAGGGGGCGCGTTCTGAGGCTCTGCGCTCACATCCTCCTAAATCTGAGCCAGGAGGAGAGCAAGCTCTTCCAGACCGGCGGTCCAGCCTACATCAGGGTGCTGGGCGCTAATGCCGCTGGCAGGAAGCTCCTGGCCGAGATGCGCGACAGTACCGCACTGCCTGTGATATCGAAGTCCAGCGCGCCGTGGAGCGAATACTCGCGGTCGATGATGAGCTTCGAACACAGGGCGTCCGAGCTGTGGGAGACGCTGACCGACAATCCCCGCCTTCGATCCGAGGCGAACTATGTGCCCGTCATGCTTCCGTAGATCCCCTGGTTATTTCGCGCTCATGATTACGATGGTTCCAGCGAGCATGTCGTGCAGCGTTCTCCTGTCCTTCCTGAATATAAACAGAGTGTCCGCCAGGAGGAGGAGGCCGCATATCGTCGATATTAACTGCAATCTCGTATAATACTGGTCCCATCCGAGTTCCAACAGCTTTTGCGCGCCGTTGGCGATTATCGATATGACCCAGAATGGAACTACTCTGAGAAAGATTATCTTGACCAGCTTTGCCCTGATGCCGTCGCGGTTCGCTATACGCACGCAGAGTATCTTTTTGCCTATCGTCTGGCCGTCCTTATAGAGGAGTCGTAAGTTAACGCCAAACAGTGTCAGGTTTAAAACGAGCACCGGAAGCGAAATAATCAGATAGCCCCCCAAATCCGATGAGGTGATCCTGGATGCGTAGAGAACAACGACTCCAGCCAAGAAGATAGAGACAAAGGCAAATAAAAAGATCACCAGAAAATCGCACAAAACGGCCAGAAGCCTGCGCCAGCGCGACGCCAGTATAAAATCAGCGCTCTCCGGGCTCTGTCCGCCAAATGCCCGTCCGGCAGCCTGGGGACTTCCAATAAATCTGATCTCCGACGAGGTATGAGGAATAAGCGGAGTACGCGTGGTTGCGCCGCCGGATTGCAATATATCAGCGACCTCGGTCTCGGCGGCCCTCCGCCAGTCTCTTCCGGAGTTGTCCGAATCCTCGTTCCAGACCAGCGTATCTCCCGTAAGCACCCCCTGATCCGCCAGCTTTTTCAGCTCTTCCTTGGGGAACGGTCCGCTTGCCTTTCCATTTATTGCGCAGTACCATTCTTTCATCTGTAATACCCCCTCCATCTGGCACAGGCAATTGGAGATAAAGACCTTCTATCGCCTGAGTAGGCCGAAACACTTGCAAAACTACTGGATTATAACATAATTTCGAACTATTGACAGGTGAATTTTAATAGCCGTTTACTTCAGACCGGCGGGCGGAATTCGCTCCCTGAGTCTTCGAAATACGCCGGGAGGCACAAATTCCTGGATCGCGCCCCCGAATTGAAATACTTCTTTCACGCTCCTGCTCGAAAGATAGGAGTACTTGGCGTCGGTCACCATGAAGAAAGTCTCCGTCTCGGGGGCGAGTTGTCTGTTCATCTGGGCGAGCTGGAATTCATACTCAAAGTCGGAGAGCGCGCGCAACCCCCTCAGGATCACCCTGCTGCGCTCCTGCCTCATGAAGTCGACCAACAACCCCTCGAATGACATGACCTTTACGTTCGGAAGGTGAACGGCAGCCTCTCTGGCCATTATCTTGCGCTCGTCCACGCTGAACATCGCGTTCTTCTCCGAGTTTATCAGCACCGCGACGATCAATTCATCGAAGATCCTGGCCCCCCTCTGGGTTATGTCGAGGTGCCCGTTAGTGAACGGGTCGAATGACCCCGGGTATACAGCCCTGCTCATCTCAATCAGCCTCTCTTCTCAATATCGAGCCAGTAAAAGGATAATACCGTCTCGCCGTATATTCTGTCGTCCCTACGAATGGAGACCTCGGCCGGCGTCTCCCGCGACGAGCGTTCAAGCACGAACACGCCTCCGGCCGACAGGAGCGGCCTGCCCTCCTCCATCATCAATCGGGGCATGATCTCTCCCCAACCCATACAGTAAGGAGGGTCGGCAAAGACGACGTCGAACGCGCCTGATTCTCCGCTCTCCCTCGCGAGCTTTGGGACGACGCGCCTGACATCTCCGCGGACGCAGCGAAACTCCTCGCCGGACCGCCCAATACTGGAGGTGATGCGGCTCGCGAGCAAGCGATCCAGTTCAACGGCCGTCACGTTTGCCGCGCCCCGTTCAAGAGCGGCGAGCGCTACGCCGCCGGTGCCGGAGAAGAGATCGAGAAATCTGCCGCCGTTTATATGGCCCGACGCCTGGAGTATATTGAACAGCGCCATTCTCGTCTTGCCGGATGTCGGCCTTACATTCTTAATCGACCTCGCGCCGCTGTTTCTTGATCCGCCGCTGTTCATTCATGGACCTCCGCTTGTAATGTGGATATAATTATATCGGTTACGCTCGAATTTTAACATTCTGTCCGGGATCGGGGGAGGAAATAATACATTGAAAAACATAAGCGGGTTTGCGGGCGGCAGACGAATATCACGGCGTTACGCCAAAGAGGATCCAGCAACGGGGCTGTCGGCAATCTCCGGAATCTCGTGCATTCACTTTCTGAACGACATCCACCCGACGTTTCTCCCCACGCTCCTGCCGGAGATAGTAAGACGGCTGTCTCTGTCGCTTGGCGACGCCGGATTCACAAGCACGCTCTTCGGAATTATGAACCTTATATTTCAGCCGCTCGCCGGCGGTCTCGCGGACAGGCTGGGCGGATGCGCGTTCGCAGTATACGCGCCGCTCCTGACGGCAGCAGGAGCGTATCTGCTGTCCGCCGCCCCGACCTATGGGATTCTGCTCATCTTCGTAGCCCTGATGGGCATTGGGACATCCGCGTTTCATCCACAGGCGCACGGGCTTACGGGAAAGTTCGGAGGAACTGGGAGGCTTGGCCTGTACATAGCCGTATTCAGCTCGGCTGGCGCTCTTGGCGCTGCCATGAGCCCTCTCTACGCGGTGTCTTTACTGCGCGCGGCAGGTCCGCGCCTGATGACACTTGCCCTGATCCCCTTGTTTGTCGCGTTGACGATCATAAAAAAGATCATGTCCCCAGAAATCTACAAAAACCAAGTGCCGGGAGTATCCCAACGATCCGGCGAGAGGGCCGGCAAGCCCCGTGAAAGATTTTTCGCCGGAATGCTTCGCGTACTACTGGTCTGTCTGCCGCTTATGCTCGTTTCCATGGTCAGGGACTCCGCATCGCAGGTGATAAGGGTCTTTCTTCCGCTGCTGGTGACAGATCGGGGCGGAAGCATAGAGATGGGCGGAGTGGCGCTCTTTTCGTTCACAATCGCGGGCTCGGTCGCCAACATATTTGGAGGACGCCTGTCCGACAAGTTCGGCAAGGTCAGGATAATAACGCTGATGCTGATGCTAGCGCCGGTGTTTCTCATCCCGGCCATTCTCGTGAAAGGACCGATATCCCTTGTGTTTCTCACGCTTGGCGGCGCGTGCATAGCCGCCACGAACCCCATCACTCTGGCTATGGCACAGGAACAGATGCCCGAGTCGAGGAGCACGGCCAGCTCGCTTGTGATGGGGGTCTCGTGGGGCATCGCCAACATGGCCGCGTATCCCGTAGGAATAATAGCTGACCGCGTGGGCTTGACCAACGCTCTGACTGTTGTCGCGGTATCCCCGCTCGTGGTGGCCGCCGCGTTCATTGTAAACAATTCGGCCGGCAAGAGGAGGAGAAGATAGCGCTATTGGGACAACCGGCGTCAGCTCCAGGTTTGAACGCGCGTTGATATCGCTTGTAGATAGCGACTATGGCTTCTCCTGAAGTTCACCTGCGATTCTCCTTACCGTGTATCTGACGCTTGCCCTCACGCCCGGGGTTATATAGGGGCGCCCTATTGTGTCGAGCGCGCACCTGACTCCGTTCCGCGTCGGCATCAACTTTATATGGTAGTGCTGTTCGAACCCCTCGTCAACGGATATGGCCGTGACCAGAGCGTCGCCCGCGCCGGAGAAAAAAACATCGCGAAATATCACGACATAGCCGTGTCCCTTCAAGATCTCTCCGGCTAAGGGCGTAACACGCTCCCTCAATCCATGCGGGCAGGCGGGCGCGTCGATCGGCCCCAGTCCGTCCGGTTCCTCCCCGTTGCGGGCGTCATTGGTCTCCGGTCCTGTTCTCCTTGCGGTCACCGTATATATGTCCCTCCCCATCGCCTGCCACTTCCGCTCGTATTTTGTGGCATAATCCCGCTCTCCGTTGACTATGATCCGTCCCGTTTCGAAATCGGCTGTTTCAGCGAATATCTCCCTTGTCTCCTCGGCATACCATTCGACGTCTGTGGCGAGCGTGAACTCCCCATCCCTTGCCAGGCAGAATGCTATCAGCCCAGCGAACTCGGGCCTGGCGACCCTGCGGGCCGAGTGTCTTTTCTTCGGCCAGGGGCATGGAAAATTCATGCATATGCGCGAGACCGATGACGGTTCGAACATCCTGGCGAGAAGGAATCTCGCGTCGCCGTAGATCAGCCGGATGTTTTCGAGCCCCAGGCTAAGCGCTCTGCGAGCGGCTTTTGTTACGCACCACCGCGAAACCTCGATGCCAACCACGAGAGAATCCGGCCTCGTCCTGGCAAGATGCGCCAGATGTTCACCGTTGCCGAAGCCTATCTCGACGCTAAGTTCTCCGTCGCGCCGCGAGAACTTGGCGTCGAGAGGTCCCCTGATTATATCTCCGAAATTCCAATACACAGGATTTCGCTCAAGGGTGGATCGAGTACGGGTAGGCTTCCTCGGTCGCCTTAATCAGCTTAAACAGCATCTCGTTGACTGGGACCGGAACGCCGTGTCTTCTCCCAAGATTCGTCACAGTACCGCCGAATATGCCTGCCTCGGTCTGGCGGTGCGCCTCTACATCCTGGAGAGTCGAGGTCTTGCCCTCCGGCGACAGGGTGGCAAGTATCTTCAGGGCATCCTCTATCTCGCCCTCTGGCAGGTTGACATTCTCCCTCTCCGCGATGCTCACAACCTCGGTCATGGCGGCGACAGCGAGATCTCTGGCCAATCCGGCCCTCTGCATCGCGCCGTATCGGCACCTCAGCAGCGCCGTTACCTGGTTGACTCCGACGTTCATCATGAATTTTTTCCACAGGGCCCTCGTCATGTCCTCAGGTATATCGTACCGCAGCCCGACTCTTTTGAAAAAATCCTCGATCAGAAGTACGTTACGCGAGAATGTTCCCTCGCGATTTACGGCTTCACCAAACGGAATAGTTCCCAGCGTCGTGAATGTCGTGCCGTCGCCGGTCCTGACGGGGTCGGTTCCAAGCGCCAGGCTGAGGAGTATCTTCTTCTTTCCGTAGGCCTCCCCTATCTCTATCTCGCTCGTAATACCGTTCAGGAGCGAGATAACAACGGTATCCGGTCCGACTTGGCTCCT
>JAIRWR010000117.1 GCA_031268885.1 Synergistaceae bacterium | reverse complement strand
GCTTATACACTCAAAAGCAACTGGCGCGCTTATCGGTCACATAGAAAACGGAAACTTACTTCCTTGCGCTCTGTCTTGGGTTCAGGATGCATTTGATGTTTAAAATCTTCGTTGTAGTGCTAACCTTAAAACAGTATCCCCTCCAGCATAGTGAGTCTGATATATATCACTATAAAGATAAGATTCTTGTCCGTAATCGTTTCTCGATACTCTGTTCTTAAACGCGCGTTTCCTTGCTAACATAGATATATTAGAAATATTAGAAAAACCAACGAATACCTTTCCTGTATTAACATCGCAAGAAATAATAATGGTTGATGTCCTTACAGGATGTCCACTCAATCCATTATTATAGGGTTTAAAATCTGACCTCGATCGTAAACTATCTAGGGAGAATTCGCCAATTGGCGGCGGTATTCCTTCCATACTCTGCAACATAACCACGACGCGAAGCCAGGTCATTGTTCTTTCCAAATTGGTCCAACTATCATAATGTGTTTTTTTGCCGTATCCCATTTCTCTAGCAATAATCAGAGCCACCGGGAAAGCCAACGCTCCAATCAATATAACAATGAGAAAGAATTGCGCGTTAACATATTTTTTTAACATGTTACACGGATCGCCTCCTTTCCTTTTACCGCGTTCCGACAGAAAAGATGATCGTGTCGTCGTCCCAGCCCCTGCCGTAGTAGTATACGTTTATGCCTGCCGTTTCCGGTTCTGTACATTCCTCCGCAAAATCACGGTTATGCGGCATTCGGCCTGGCGCGATAAATGGCGTTATATCTGCCTCTTCACAAGCGTCTACATCTGATTCACTGTAGTACCCGGCATCGGCCACTGTTCTTTTGACTTCAGGCAATTCCTCTGGCAGATTGAGAAAGAGTCCGGTTCTCTGCTGAATATTTTAACTTCGGCGCCTCGGAACCGGACTCCACATTCATCGCTCGTTATGATCAGCACAATCACAAGTCTTGTATATTACCTGAGCGATCCTCTTCTTCTTAGAATGAGCGCCGCCGATGCCGCCAGCGCTAGCACTCCCGCTCCCGCGGAGCATCCGCCTCCACCACCGCTTTCGGGAGTCTGGTCCTCGGAGATGATAACTTTGTCCTCAGGAACGACAAAGATATCGCCGGGTCTCTCCGCTATATGTTTATTTAAAGCGTCTCGAATCTCGACAGCCTTGTCGATAGCGGCCTGAGACTGAGCGATGGTGTGATCCGTTATATACTTCGCGGCAGTCCGCGGATCGGACTGATATTCACGTATCAGATTAACCTCTATTTGGGCCTGTTCATTGAGAAGTTTCCGCTCATACGCCAGCCAGTAATCCCTTATGGGCTTTCCGTACCTTTCCCTGTCCGCGCGCGCTTTGGACGCCAGGTCCTGGAAGATCCAGAACGCGGAATCGGCCTGATACTTTTGATATTCGCCAGCTTCTCTCTTATAATACGGGTGAGTGTCTGTTATCGCTCCGTAGTACGGGAGATATACGGAGTGTTCACTCTGGGCCATAGCCATCCAGAAGCGAGCGCCGATGCTGTTTGGATATCCCTTGACCATCTCGTATATATGAGTCTCTATCTGGCCGACGGTCCCTATCGGACGAGGCCAGGACAACTCCCTCTCCTCTCCGTCCTCATTGAAAGTCTGCTGAGACAAACTCAGATCATACCCCGTCCCCTCGTAACGGTCACGCTGAAAGCTCATCACCTCGGCTACTTCGATCCGCCTGTCCGGCCTCGCGAATAGATTATACGGAGTAACGTCGGTTGACACTCTAACCTCAACGCCGAGCGATGGCGCGAATCTGTTGTAGCCCCGCCACCTGCGGTATGTATTGCCGTCCTCGTTTATACTGCCGTAGCTCCCCGCTATATTGAGCGTTTCATCCGAGTTATAAGAGGCAAAGTTGTGTTCCTCCGCGAACGTCTGAAAGTCCGCGCTGCCCCGAAACCTATCACTCTCGCTCAAATCGACCGATACGGTTACCATGTCGTTAGCGATCACGGCAAACGAGTTGTCTGGCACTCTCGACGCGACCCACCTGTGGCCGCTTATGACTTCGACTATCCATGCCTCGTCCTGATCGGCGACCACGAAGATAAAAGTCTCAGCCGCGCCATTGCTCTCTACCAGACTCCCGATCAGCGTTATAGCCTCCTGTACTCTCTTACTCTCCGCAAGTATTATCGTGGTAAGCACAGCTTCACGCAGTCCGTTATCCACTGTCGGATCGGCAGCCGCGGCTCCGCTCGATAATCTTGTCGTGTTAGTGGCGGTGACGGCCACTCCGAACTCGTTCACGCCGTGCGCGTCGTAGCGTCCGTCTCCATTGACGGCCATGTCAGGAACACCGGTAAATTTGTAACTATCATGAATGAAGGTGTACTGAAAACCGTACAGGTCCTCCAGGGTTTCACCCTCTTTGAAGGTTCCGGATGGATAGACCACGAATCTCTTGGCATTATAAGGTTCAAGATCCTCGGTTCTGCCAAAGACGATGTTCCCCGTAGCCGACGCATCCCTGCCGATTACAATCGTGGTACATGCCCATGAGGCCGCTGGAGTCAGCAGGAAGAACGCGAGCGCTGAAACCGCGATCAGCCTCTTGTAACAACACGAGACAAAACATAACTTTTCCATACAAAATCCCCCCTAAAAAATGCGTGAAATAGATGATAACATTTGAAGAGAGAAAACACGAGTGTCAGGTCAAAAATGTCAGGTCAAAAAGTGTGTCACTCGTCAAAAAGTGTCAGGCCAAAAAGTCCAGGGCAGTTGTGGGCGGCCAATAAGCGACAAACCGCGCTTTTGCGCGGTTTGTCGCTTTGGGAGGCTGTTTCGGCGCGATCATTAATTTTAAGAAAAATGGACAATCAGTTTTCATCCATTCGCGTCCGCGGGCACTGCCAGAGTGGCCCACAGGCGCCCAAAAAACTTCTCAATCGGAGAACATTACGGTGGAGAGATATCGCTCTCCTGTGTCCGGCAGAATCGCAACTACTGTCTTTCCGTCGTTCTCAGGACGCCCGGCGAGATGCGCCGCCGCCCACACAGCCGCGCCGGAGGAGATTCCAACCAGAAGACCCTCGATCTTTGCCAGCTCCCTGCCAGTCGCAAACGCGTCCTCATCTCCTACGCCGATAACTTCGTCGTATATGCCGGTGTTCAACACTTCCGGTACGAAACCGGCGCCTATTCCCTGTATCTTATGTAATCCCGGCTTGCCTCCGGCGAGCACTGGAGAACTAACGGGCTCCACCGCCACTATTTTGACGCTAGGCTTCTTGGACTTCAGAAACTCTCCAACGCCGGTTACGGTGCCGCCCGTGCCGACTCCGGAGACCACTATGTCTACACTCCCTTCGGAGTCATCCCATATCTCAGGCCCGGTGGTGGCGCGATGTATTGCCGGATTGGCCGGATTGACAAACTGTCCGGGGATGAAGCTGCCAGGAGTCGAACTCGCGAGCTCCTCCGCCTTGGCGATCGCGCCCTTCATGCCCTTTGCTCCTTCGGTCAGCACCAGTTCCGCGCCATAAGCCTTGAGGAGGTTGCGGCGTTCGACGCTCATGGTCTCCGGCATCGTCAGTATAATCCTATACCCTCGGCTTGCGGCAACCGCGGCGAGTCCGATGCCGGTATTGCCGCTCGTCGGCTCGATGATGACCGCTCCAGGTTTGAGCGCTCCGCTCTCCTCCGCGTCTTCGATCATGGCCTTGGCTATGCGGTCCTTCACACTCCCTGCTGGATTGAAATATTCGAGCTTGGCCAGAATCCTCGCGGACAGCTTTTTTGTCTCACCGTATTTCTTCAACTCAATCAGAGGGGTTTTACCGATCAGATCCGTAAACTTGGTGTAAATTGGCATAGTATTCTCACCCTTTCTCTATTTTTGATGATTCCTCTTTATCACTGGCGCGTCTATGTGCATCCGGAGAATCGCCATCATGATAAATATTAAAACATATCGATTTAGTAGGAGTTTATACCCCTAAGTATCCTTTGTCAAGGGGCAAATTTAGAAACGCCGATTGAATGGCGAAAATGAGCGAACGCCGTCTTTGTGATTCAACCGGCGTCTCCCCTGTCCGTGAGATCGCGGGACATCCGGCTCTATATTGAGTAATCCAATCCCTCCATGCTCTTTTTATTTTCAGCAAGCTCGTCGAGCCTTATGCTGTCGAGGTATTCGTTTATTACCCTGTCCAGGCCTACCCAAACCGACAATGCCGAACAGTCGGCCCGCATTAGGCAACGATTGGGGTTGTCTTCCAGGCATTTCACGGGGGCCATGTTCCCCTCGACTGTCCTCAGGATATCCCCAACCGTATAGCTCTTTGCCGGGCGTGAGAGGCGATAGCCGCCGTCCTTGCCCCGTGAGCTTTTGAGATATCCAGCTTTGCTCAAGAGCGGTATGATCTGCTCAAGGTACTTGATGGTTATGTCCTGGCGCGCCGATACGTTTTTCAGCGGAATGAACTCACCGGTGTCGTTGATCGCCAGATCCACCATGACCCGCAGAGCATACAGCCCCTTCGTGGATATTTTCATTAAAATTCCCTCCTGACCGAGTAATCATTATTCTATATGAAGAATAATACCCATTAATGACATTAGCGCAACATGTGTTTAACGAATTTTAGAAAAAGCCACGTTTAAAAACTTGGCAGACCATGCGGGATAATTTCCGGCAGAGCGTGTATAATTCGCGGCGTAAAGGTGTTTATATCGCATTTCATCGCTTACTATGATCAGCGTCATGGACGTTGATATTATACGCGAGGGGGGTATTTCAAATGACCAAGATGCCTGAGTCTATCGTTCAGCCGGATGGGAGCGCCTGGCTCGGTTATGAGGGCGGGAGTGAGAAGAACCGCCGCGCCGGGGTGATCATATGCCCTGGCGGAGGATACGAGATAATAGCGCCGCGCGAGGGAATGCCTGTGGCCCGCGAGTTCGAACGGCATAGCCTGAGAGCGTTCGTCCTGAACTACAGCCTTACGCCCGTTCCACTCGGAATGAGGCCTGTCAGAGAACTGGCCTGGGCCGTGCGGACCCTTCGCGAACGTTCGGGGGAGCTTGGATTTCCCGGGGACAAGGTGGTCGTATGCGGTTTTTCAGCGGGAGGACACATCGCCGCGAGCCTCGGCGTTCACTGGAAGAACAGAAAAATCTTCCCGGAATCGCCCGGCGATTCGCTTCACAGGCCGGACGCAATGATACTCGCGTATCCTCTGATAACGCCTGGGAGTCTTCCCCCGGAGGGCGCGGGCTATATCATGGCAAAACTGCTGGATGACAGCACGTCCGTTGATCTCTTTTCGCTGGATAAACATGTTACGAGCGGCGCCCCTCCGACATTCATCTGGCATACGGCCGCGGATTCCTTAGTTCCGGTTCGGAACTCGATCTCGTTCTTCGAGGCCTTGAACAGCGAGGGTATCCCGGCAGAGCTGCACATCTACCCGAGAGGAGACCACGCGCTTGCCCTCGCGGCAAAGGATCCGCATATCGCCGGCTGGCTAGCGCAGTCTGTCGAGTGGCTGAAATACCCCTTTATCATGGGGGAAGACGGGAATTCAATCCCCCCCAACGGAGGAGTATGAGATACTCGCCGCTGATTTTTTAAAAAGACTCTCCAGCGATCGGAAGTCAGACTCATCTATAACGCGAGGGAAGAGCGAGGGTGGGCGGGCGAGTAAAAAAATGGACATGCGTCGCAATGCGGCCCGCGACGCATGTCTGTCAGAGAGAGGAGCGCTGTTTCCAGGGTTACTTCTTTTCTTTCATCAGCTTGTAGCCCTCATCGAATGCCTTGCTGTTCAGATCCTCGGAGCCCTTTGGCACGCTCGCCAAAATCGTCTTTCTGATTGATTCCGGATGAAGCAGGCCCTCGGTCTCAAGGACCCTCGCAATTGTACCAAGGGTGACCATATTTGTGACTATCTCTCTGCCGAGAACGTCGCGCGCCGTCTTTACGATCGGCAGGCGAAAGATCTCCGCGTCCACGTCAGGATCGGAGTGAACGAAAAAGTCGTCGAGGATTACGATGCCTCCCGCCGCGGCGTCGTGCGCGTATTCGTCGCATGCCTTCTGCGTCAGGATGGCCTGGAGGTTTGGCCTCGTCGCCTTGGGATAGTCGATCTCGCCGCGCGCTATGATCACCTCGGACTTGGACGCTCCGCCTCGCGCCTCAGGACCGTATGCCTGCGTCTGCACGGAATTCAGCCCCTCTTCCATCAATGCGGCGGCCTGTCCGATGATGACTGCCGCCAGGATAACTCCCTGTCCTCCAGAACCGGCGACCCTGATTTCGTAACGTTCGCTCATTTGGACAACCTCCCCGCCCTATCTATGACCTGCTCGTAATTCTTCGTGTACTCGACCTTTTTATCGTCGTAATACAGCTCGCCGACTACATATTTCCCCTCTAGTTCTTCCGGAGTCATGCCGTCGGCCTTCGACTTGGCCACGCTGTGCTCCTTGAAGAAGTTGAAGTTGTCCAAGGGGCGGGCGCGCTTGTTCTTGCGCCCAAACTGAGTGTGGCAGTGAGTCATTATCTCAATTACGGAAAAACCGTCGTGCTGGATACCCTTCTTTATGAGAGTCTCGCACATCTGAGGCGCCGCTATCGTCGATCTCGCCACGAATGTCGCCCCGGCTCCAATGGCAAGGCGGCAGATATCGAAGGGAGGGTCTATCGCGCCGTAAGGAGCTGTCGAGGCGAACGCGCCGAGGGGGGTCGTGGGAGACGCCTGACCTCCAGTCATGCCATATATATTGTTATTCATAACGATGGCGCAGACGCCTATGTTTCTGCGGCACGCGTGAATAAAGTGGTTGCCGCCGATGGCTGAACAGTCTCCGTCTCCCATGACATCCAGAACCGTCAGCTCCGGGTTTGCCAGTTTGACCCCGGTCGCGAACGCGAGTGAGCGCCCGTGCGCGGTGTGCAGGGTGCATGTATCTATATATCCTGGCATACGGCTAGAACAACCTATGCCGGACGAGATTACGGTCTTGTCCGGATCCTTGTCAAGCGACGATAGCGCCCTCAGAATGGCGTGCATTATGATACCATGTCCGCAGCCCGGGCACCAGATGTGAGGCATGAATTGAGAGCGCAGCCATTTCGTTACGTCTTCGCGTGGCATGGTCAGGCCACCTCCTCTATGTATGACATGATCTGTGCGGGTTTAAAGAGCTCGCCATTCAGCAGGGTCTTCAGATGTGTCTTAGCGCGGCCGTGAATCACCCTGTCGATCTCCAGGAACAGTTGCCCCATATTGAGCTCTGGCACTATTACGTGCTTTATGCCGCGGTCGGCCACTATCTTCTCGAGTTCGTCGCCGGCGAAGGGCCAGATGGTTATAGGACGGAAGTGTCCCGCCTTGACGCCTCGTTTGCGGAGCTCCCTTACCGCGCGGAGGGCCGATCTCGCCACGCAGCCGTAGGAGACGACAAGGATCTCGGCGTCCTCGCAGGTTTCGACGGCATACTCCACCACGTCATCTCTGAAACGGTCCACCTTTCGCAGGATCCTGCCGATCTTTTTGTCTATCTCCTCAGCGTTGTTAGTTGGAAAACCCCAGTCGTTAGAGGTGAGCCCCGTAACGTGCCAGTGATAACCGTCTCCGAACGCGGCCATAGGCGGGATGTCGTCGTCCTCGTCGGCGAGGTATGGGATGAAATCCTTCGGGGAGCATTTGGGTTTCTTGCGGTCCAGTATCCCGATAGATGAGGCGTCTGGAATCTCTATCCTCTCCCTCATGTGCCCGATGACCTCGTCGGCCATCATCAGGACGGGCTGGCGAAATCTTTCCGCCATGTTGAACGCTTTTATAGTAAGATCGTAGCACTCCTGAACGGATGACGGGGCATAGGCTATCGTCGCGTGATCGCCGTGCGTGCCCCACCGCGCCTGCATGACGTCTCCCTGGGAGACCTTCGTGGGGAGCCCTGTGGACGGTCCGCCCCGCTGGACATCCACGCAGACCAGGGGGATCTCAGAGATGTACGCGTACCCCAAAAGCTCCTGTTTCAGGGAGAATCCGGGCCCCGATGTTCCGGTCATGGATTTTTTTCCAGCGATTGATCCGCCTATCGCTGCCGCGATACCGCCAATTTCGTCCTCCATCTGGATAAACTTGCCGCCGTATTTGGGTAGTTCTTCCGCCATGACCTCCGCGATCTCGGTGGACGGGGTTATCGGATATCCCGCGAAGAATCGGCAGCCCGCGTCTACTCCCCCCATCGCTATTGCCTTATTACCCTGCCAGAATTCCGCTTTCGGCATCTTCACACACGCTCCCTTACAGTGATGGCGAAGTCAGGGCAGATGTTGTCGCACTGATGGCACCCTATACAGTCGTCTGGTCTCGCGGGCGCGCACTTCACCTCATCGTCGAACTCGAGCGCCCTTTTGGGACAGATTCCGATACAAAGGCCGCAGCCCTTGCACCATTTCTTGTTTACCTCCACTTCGAAACGCTTTGCCAAAACAAGCACCTTCCTCCCTCAACTCCATAGTTGATCGAATATCTCTTATACCCGCGACTTCCGACGCCAGACTTACGTATTATAAACTAAATTGTGATCTGAGTGAGAATATAAGCAAGCGCTGAATTACGTATCAACACCGCTCCGATATCGCAATGTTATCGCAATTACACGTTGACAATCGGCGCATAATTAAGCTATAGTAAACAAATATTCACGGTTCGCCCGCCACAATATTTTGATCCGCGCCGATGGTGCGTCAAACTGGAAATTGTGCTAATATTAGAGCGTGGAAAACGCGGGTATTGTCCTTACTTATACTTCTTAATAGAGCTTCTAAAGGAGGTGAAAGCATGACTTGTGCCAGAAAAAAAGCGTGGAGAACTGGGGCGATGCTCGTTTTGATCATCACGGCGATAGCCTCCTGCTGCCCAAGTATGGATGACCTAAACATAGATTCAACAGTCGTTCTGGATCTCTCCAATCAGACCGTTGAAAAACATTTCGATATATCCGCTGGACTATCCTTGAACTGGCAATCAGACGCCGGGCATGATTATATGTCGTTGAGCGCGCTATTCGTCAACGTGTCCGATGTCGAGCGGAAGATGAACAAGGACGCGAGAAACACTCTGAGTTCAGGCCCGCGAAATATATGGAAGACCTATGTGATTGAATACAGCGCGTCCATCTCCGCGGGCGGCAAAAATTCCATAATTTCATCCTCAAGCATCCTGAAAGAATGGTGCGCCGCCATCTGTCCCGCGTACTACTCCTAGAATTTAACCATTCAATTATTCAAAATAAATAAGCTCAAAGCTCCAGTCACAATCAATTAAACCCAATCGATGCCACCGATATCAGTGGTGAATATGGTTTATGAAGGAGTGTGTTTTGAAGATGAAAATGATCTTCGAAGGGGACCGCGCGTATGATCCGATGACGTTGGGCCTTATCCGCGGGATTCCTAGCAGACACGGAATAATAGGCGCATTACATGACATAGCGCCAGGCGAAATTTGGCCCGAGAGAGACATTGCCGGCTTGAGGGAGACCGCGGCTGAGAGCTTCGGCTTACCCCTCGACGCCGTGTCGAATCTTCCCGTGCATGAGGACATAATAATGGGAAGAGGAGAGTGCCAGGTATATACGAACAACTATAAGGAAAATATCGCGAACCTCGCGAGAAACAACGTGAAATGCGTCTGCTACAGATTTGCCCTTCCCATGAGAGCGGATACGATTGACGAGGAACTCTGGGAGAATCTCAAAATTTTCATCGACGAAATAATCCCGGTAGCGTCGAAATGCGGGGTCAATATGGCCCTATACGCAAGCAATGAGACGGATGAGGCGTTCATCGACAAATTTATGTCCATGAATCGTGAGCGAGAAAATGGGCTGGCAATGTACAGCAGCCTCGACATCAGATTTCGCAACGGATTTAGAAAGATGGTGCGCAAGTATGGGGCGCTTGGCCGAGTGCACCTCGCTTACCTGTACACCTCGAAGATTCTGGACGATATTTTCTTTAACGAAAAAGAGGAACCATTCCAAGGGGTGTCGCCAAACCTGACGCAAATCATCAAGACCTTTTACGACGCTGATTTTGACGGTTACTTGTGTCCCGGAACTGGAGATATGCTCGCCGGCGAGGCGGAAAATTTTCGCGATACCAGCAATGCAACGCAGGATATCGCGCTCGGCGCCACATACCTGTCCGGAATATGGGAGATGTTAAAGACATGCGCGTGCTAAAGTTGAGCCAAATCCGGCGTATGTTTGGTATACTATTCTTGTCATAGATCGCAAGGATGGAGGTATCTGCGTGGCCAAGAACATTACGCCCAAGGAAAAAAATTTTTCACAGTGGTATCAAGATGTAATAAGAGTGGCTGAACTCGCCGACAACGCGCCTGTCAGGGGTTGTATGGTCGTACGCCCAAACGGGTATGGCATCTGGGAGAACATACAGGCCGTCTTCGACCGGGCTTTCAAGAAAACCGGGCATGAGAACGCCTACTTTCCGCTGCTGATCCCCAACTCCTTCATGGAGCGCGAAGCAAAGCACGTGAAGGGATTCTCACCCGAACTGGCCGTCGTCACTCACGCCGGCGGCGCGGAGCTGGAGGAACCCTATGTGATCCGCCCCACGTCAGAGACGGTCATTGGGCATATGTACAGCCAGTGGGTGCAATCATGGCGCGATCTTCCAATCCTGATAAATCAGTGGTGCAACGTAATGCGCTGGGAGCGGCGGCCGAGGCTCTTCCTCCGCACGTCTGAATTTCTGTGGCAGGAGGGCCATACGGCGCACGCATCCAGGAAGGAGGCGGAAGAGGAAACACTGCTCATGCTGAATGTCTACCAGGAGATAATGAGCAAGGACCTGGCTCTGCCCGTCATCTACGGCGAGAAATCAATGAACGAACGTTTTCCAGGAGCGGAAAACACGTACTCCTGCGAGGCCATGATGGGGGATAAAAAAGCCCTGCAGGCTGGGACAAGCCACTTTCTGGGGCAAAATTTCGCGCGCGCTTTCGATATATCGTTTCAGAACAGAGACGGCGAGATCGAGTTCGCGTGGACAACGAGCTGGGGCGTTTCGACTCGCCTCATAGGCGCCCTCATAATGACGCACGCGGACAACGACGGACTCGTGCTGCCACCCAACGTCGCCCCGGTAAAGGCGGCTATCATCCCCATCTCAGATGATGATGAAAAACTCAAGGACGACCTCGAACCCATGGCGGAGGCTATCTCCAGCCGGCTGGACAGGGCTCTTGGCGCGCAGGCGACCAAGATCGACAGGCAGTACCATATCAGGCCGGTGGACAGATTCTTTCATCACCTCCAGAGAGGCGTCCCTCTGCGCATTGAGATCGGCGCTCGTGAATTTGCGGGAAACCTGGTTCGGATTGTGCGCCGCGACACATCCGAGAGGGAGATGGTCTCCCTGGATACGATCGAAAGCCGGGTCAAGGACCTTCTGTCAGACATTCAAAACCGTATGTACAAGCAGGCGTACGATTTTCTCCAAAAGAATACCCGCGACGTGTCGAACTTTGAAGAGATGAAGGAGTTTTTCGCGAGCAAAGACAGCGGAGGATTCGCGCGCGCGTTCTTCGCTGGGTCCTGCGACGACGAGGACGAGATAAAGAGCGTCACGGGCGGCGTGACCGTACGCTGTATGCCGGCTGATGACGATACTCGCGGAAAGTGTGTGTTTACTGGCAGAGATAACGCGCGCAGAGCGATCTTCGCCAAGGCCTACTGATGACAACCCTGTCCGCCGGCGTTGTCCCATCTGCCTATGCCTGAGGCCGGGGGAGATAAATTGGGGCTTGACATAACGGCTCTTTTGAATAGTATTAT
Source organism: Synergistaceae bacterium (assembly GCA_031268885.1). Taxonomy (GTDB): domain Bacteria; phylum Synergistota; class Synergistia; order Synergistales; family Synergistaceae; genus JAIRWR01. The sequence goes on along the minus strand of JAIRWR010000117.1, from coordinate 20,848 downwards.
AAAATGGTAAAGGGTAATTATTTAAGTCTAATTTTGTCGAACCAACAGAGTCCCTGTCTCCCGTCGGAGACGGGGAGTGTTTTTTAGACGCGTTAGTCTGTGTTTGATGGAGGGAATGACTTATGGGTGTTTTGAAACGTTATGGCGAATATCTTCCCGTTACTGAAAAGACCCCCGCAGTGAATCTCGAAGAAGGGAGTACCCCGTTGGTCCGTCTCGGCAGGATCGGTTCCGATCTTGGGATCGAACTATGGGGAAAGCTGGAGGGGTGCAATCCGACCGGCTCCTTCAAAGATCGCGGGATGGTTCTGGCCGTGGCCAAGGCGCTCGAAGATGGAGCGAAGGCGTTTGTATGCGCATCCACTGGAAACACGTCCGCATCCGCGGCGGCATACGCCGCGCGAGTCGGAGCGCCCTGCTACGTGCTGCTGCCGTCGGGCAAGGTCGCGATGGGAAAACTCGCCCAGTCGCTCATGTACGGCGCTAAGGTCATAGCAGTGGACGGCAACTTCGACAGGACCCTGGAGATGGCCCGCGAGGCGTCCGCCAAATACGGCTTCGCGATTGTAAACTCCATCAATCCATACAGGCTGATCTCTCAAAGGACAGGCGCATGGGAGATATGCGAGTCCCTGGGCGACGCCCCGGACATGCACGCCATTCCGGTCGGCAACGCCGGCAACATCAGCGCGTACTGGGCCGGTTACAGGGAATTTCACAAGCGGGGGAGATCCAAAAAACTTCCACGTATGATGGGTTTCCAGGCCGAGGGCGCAAGTCCGCTCGTTACCGGCAAGGAGTGCCCAAACCCAGAGACCGTTGCGACGGCCATCCGCATCGGCAACCCTGTCAGCGCCAATCTGGCCAGGGAGGCCGCGCGCGAGTCCGGCGGCGAATTTAACTCTGTGACGGACGCCGAGATACTCGACGCGCAGAGAGTACTTGCGTCGAAGTGCGGGATCTTCGCCGAACCAGCATCCTGCGCCCCTCTGGCCGGGCTGATAAAGCTGAAAAGATCCGGCAGGCTGCCGGAGGGCTCGAAGGTCGTGATGGTGCTCACCGGCAACGGCCTGAAGGACCCGGATACGGCGCTCTCTCAGGTTGAAAAGCCGGTCAGCATAGGCGGGACGATGGAAGATCTGATCGAGGCTATCCGTCTGTGACAGCGCCGGTCATACGGGTCAAGGTTCCAGCGACCAGCGCGAATCTCGGCTCCGGTTTCGACTCGCTGGGCATGGCTCTTTCACTTTATAACGTGTTTTGCGTCACAGATCTCCTTCCAAAGGGAGAATTTCGCTCCGACGTCATTGGAGAGGGCGCGAGGGAGCTGACCGACGCCGGCGCAAACCTGGTGATACAGAGTTATATCGCGGCCTGCCGCACGTGGAATGTGGAGGAGAAGGGTTTTTGCATCCTCTCGCACAACGTCATCCCTCTCTGCCGGGGACTGGGCAGCTCGGCGGGGGCCGTTGTGGCTGGCGTTTTGATCGCCGACTCGCTCTGCCGCGTCGGGGCCCCGGAGGCGGAACTGCTCAGGGTGATGACTACGATAGAGGGACATCCCGACAATGTCGCGCCGTGCTATCTGGGCGGGATGACGGTGAGCGCGTGGGATGGCGGCGAGCTGCGCTACGTCAGGTTTCAGTCCCTGCCAAGCGACATGCATGTCGTAGTGGCGGTGCCGGACGTCAGGGTGAGGACCAAGGATGCGAGGGAAGCTCTCCCCAACAGCGTCGAGTTTGGGGATGCAGTGTTCAACCTGGGCAGGGCCGCGCTCCTGACCGCCGCGTGGGCAACGGGCAAGTGGGAACTGTTGTCCTGGGGCATGGATGACCGGCTGCATCAGCAGTACAGGGCCAGGCTGTTCCCTGGAGGGGACGTTATCATGGACAGGGTGCGTGACATACCGGGCTGCCTTGGCGTGGCTATCAGCGGTTCCGGCCCGAGCGTGATAGCTCTGGTGAGAGGAAAGCCCCGGCGTGTCGCCGAGGCGATGTGCGCTACATTCTCGGAGTACGGGGTAGATTCGTTGTTCTTTGTGCTCGAGGGAAACGCCGGCGGCGCGCGCATAGACAGAAGCGGTGTGTGATAATAATGAAGTGGGTCGCGTGCGATAATACGGATGAAAATAGGGGGAAGACCGCCGTCCTCAAATTCGGGGGCAGGTTACTGACGGACAATGGACATATACGGCGTGTGGCGGAGGTGATCAGAAGGTATCTCGACAAGGGATACCGCCTCTCCGTGATAATTTCGTCGATGGGGGACACGACCGACAGGCTGATTGAAATGGCAAACGATGTGTCGGATGACTTCGACGGCAGGGAGATGGACCAGCTCTTGGCGACCGGCGGGCAGCAGAGCGTCGCGCTGCTGGCGTTGGCCTTGAAGAGAGAGGGGATTTCCGCGCAGTCGTTTACGGCGGCGCAGGCTGGTTTTCGCGCGAATGGCTTTCCCATGGAGGGCAGGATTTACAGAGTTGACCCCTCGTCAGTGACAGCCGCCATGGACGCCGGCATGGTGGCGGTTGTGGCCGGATTTCAGGCCATAACCGGCGACGGTGACGTAATTACGCTCGGCAGGGGCGGAACGGACCTCTCCGCGGTTGCCCTGGCCGCGGCGCTGGGCGGTGAATGCCACATATTCAAGGAGGCGGGAGGGATCTTATCGGCAGACCCGGATGTTGTCAGATCCGCGTCGAGGTTGGATTATCTGGAATACAGTGAGTGCATGGAACTCTCGATCCTGGGCGCCAAGGTATTGAAGGCACGGAGCGTTGAGGTTGCGGCGAGATATGAGGCTCCGATATATGTTGCCTCTGGTTTTACGGAGGAGGGAGGGACCTGGATAGTGAAGAACAATCCGGTGAGCGAGGGACTTGTGGTCAAGGGCGTCGTTCTGGATTCCGGCGTCGCGAAGGTCGTCATGATGGGCGTGCCTGATGTGCCAGGAGTCGCGGGACGCCTCTTCTCCAATCTGGCCGAAAGGAGCATAGGTCCCGAGATGATAATACAGAACAACATGAGGGGCGGGCTCAACGACATAGGTTTCCTCGTAAAAAAGGAATCGCTGGATGACACTATAGAGGTCTGCCGCGATTTCGCTAGAAATATCGACGCGCAGGGAGTATCCTTCAACACGGAGATATCGAGGGTATCGATAGTTGGCGCTGGCATAGCCAATCACCCGGAAGTGCCGTCGAGAATGTTCAATGTCCTCGCCGGGGAGGGTATCAATATAGATATGATCGCCGCAACGGCTCTCGCGGTTACCTGCGTCGTGGCGTCGCCAAGGGCGGAAGACGCGGTTCGCGCGCTCCACGCGCATTTCATTGAGGAAGGGGAGATTTGAAATGTCGGATCTGTTGAAAAGGCCGATGAAAGTCGCGGTGTTGGGCGTTACGGGCCTTGTTGGCAGGGAGATCGTGAAGGTTCTCGAACAGAGGTCGTTTCCTGTTTCCGAGTTCATCCCCCTGGCATCCGAGCATTCGGCGGGGACCACAGTCGAGTTTCGGGGAGAATCGTATGTAGTGACCGTGGTCAACGACACCTCTTTTAACGATGTCGATCTCGCGTTCTTCTCAACGGGCGGTTCAATATCGAAGCGCTGGGCGCCCGCCGCGGTCAATGCCGGAGCCGTAGTCATCGACAACAGCGCGGCTTGGCGCATGAACTCGGCCGTCCCTCTGGTCGTCCCGGAGGTCAATCCCGATGACATAAGGAGGCACAAGGGCATCATCGCTAACCCGGGCTGTTCGACGGTGCAGTCAGTGCTGCCCCTCTATGCTCTGCACAAGGCCGCGGGTCTGAAGTATGTGTCATACTCCACATACCTGTCGGTCTCCGGCACCGGCAACGAGGCAGTCGAGGCGCTGGCAACCGGAAGCCGCGCCCTGCTCTCCGGCGAGAAACCGCCAAAAGACCTCGTCTACCCGCATCCGATCGCGTTCGATCTGCTGCCTCATATAGGGGCGTTCGACCAGGATGGGTTCACCGACGAAGAGTGGAAACTGGTCCGAGAATCCCAGAAGGTCATGCACCTGCCGGACTTGAAGGTCAGTTGCACCGCGGTCAGAGTTCCGGTCTTCCGCGGGCATGGCGCGTCGATTGTGGCGAGTTTCGAGAGGAATATCTCTCCGGACGAGGCGAAGGAGATACTAACCGGAGCTCCAGGGGTCAAGATCATGGATATACCCGGAGATTCGGTCTATCCGAGACCGCGTTACTGCGAGGGCAAGGACCCGGTGTACGTGGGCAGGATAAGGGCGGACACCGGAATTGACGGCGCGATAGCCATGTGGGTCGTCGGTGATAACCTGCGCAAGGGCGCGGCGCTAAATACGGTGCAGATAGCGGAATTGCTCTCCTGACAGCCTCACGGAAATCTCCAGCAGCGGAGACCGTATATCAATGACTCGAAGGCCGCGCAAGTTCGATATGGTTGTCATCTTGTCGGTAATAGGCATAGCCGGCATATTTCTAATCAACACAATGGGCGGTGTTCGTACCGTTACGCGCGACGGAATCACGATGAACACCGTTGTCACCATGACTGTCGTCTCATCGAAGCCGCGGCGTCAGATCGACGCGATCCTTGATGAGGCGTTTGCTCTAATGGACGAGCTCGATGGAAGATTCTCGATGTGGAACGCCGGATCCTCCCTTTCGGAGATAAACAGGAACGCCGGCATCTCCCCTTTGAAGATCGACCGTGACATGTATACTGTGTTGGAGACCGCTGTGAGGGTTGCCATGATCACGGATGGCGCATATGATCCCACGGTCGGAACTGTCACGAGGATATGGCGCGACGAAGCGGGCAGTGGCCGGCTGCCCTCATCGGAGGACATAGCTTCGGCGATATCCCTTGTCGGTTATGAGGGGTTGAGGCTGACCTCCGGGGACAGTGCCTATCTTGAAAATGCCGGCGCTGTCATCGATCTCGGCGGTATAGCCAAGGGGTACGCTCTGTGGTCACTCCGCCGGCTGCTCCGGGAGAACGGCATCGGATCAGCCCTCATAAACATGGGCGGAGACGTATTCGCGGTCGGTGGCAGCGAGGGGCGGCGTGATTGGCGGATTGGCGTTCAGTCTCCCTTCAAGGACAGGGGAGTGCCGCTCTGCGCCGTCGATGTGACCGATATATCGGTCGTAACAGCCGGCGTATACGAGCGGAGATGGGATATGGGAGGGATGGAGTGGACTCATATATATGACCCGTCGACAGGCCTTCCCGTGAAGGGCGATCTTCTGTCGGCGACGGTGATATCCTCCGATCCGATAGAGGCTGACGCGCTCTCTACCGCGTTTATGGTCATGGGTCAGGCGCGTTCCTTGGATCTGCTCAGACTTCTCCCCGGAGTTGACGCTATATTTGTCCTGGACTCCGAGGACAGGGGAAAGGAAGCGCTCGCCACATCCGGTGTCAGGAACTCGCTGAAAATGATGGATTCTGAATACCGGCTGACGTTTCTAGATGTCTACTGACACAGGCTTGCCGTCGATAAAGAGAGGCGATCTGGTTCTGTACTCGGTTTTGGCCGTCATATTCCTGGCGTCCTGCGCCGCTTCCTGGTTTCTTCTGTCTGGCGCGCGCGACAGGTCGGATCTGGTGCTGGAGGCTGTTTTAGACGGCAGAGTCGTCGAGAGCGTAGATATAGAGTCGTTAAAACGCGAATCCACCATCGCGATCAAGGCTGGCGGCGGCATAAACATCCTCTCCGTCGGTCCCGGCGGCATTAAGATGATCTCAGCGGACTGCAGGGGTGGGGATTGCCTCCGAATGCCGATGATAGGTTCCCGTGGAGGGATAATAGCCTGCCTCCCGCATCGGCTGATCGTGAGGGTTCGTTCGCGAGGCCAGGCCAACGCGGCCAACGTGAACGCCATCGATTCCATGACATATTAATATGGACGCGAGGTTTGAGCGCGTCTCGGGTCCCAGGAGGCTGGCCCTCATCTCCCTCTGCTCCGCGATGGCCATCGTCACCGGAGCGGCGGAGTCGCTCTTCCCCCTGCCGTTCCCCGGCATGAGACTCGGCATAGCGAACGTGTTCAACCTGTTAGCCTTGATTCTCTCCGGCCCAGGTAGCTCTGTCTCCGTAGCGGTTCTCAGGTTGTTCCTGTTATTTTTTCTCTCCGGCAACATGTTCTCGCTGACGTGCGGCGCGGCCGGTCTGTTGTTGTCGCTGCCTGTCACAATAGTCCTGTATGAAAGGCACAACACAGCGCTCAGCATCCCAGCCATCAGCACGGCGTCAGCCTTCGCCTTCAACATAGGACAGGTCGCGGCGGCCATTATCTTAACGGGCGAACCGGCGATCGCGTCGTATCTTCCGCTCTTGCTGGCCGCGGCGGTCATAACCGGCCTGGCGGTTGGCAGACTTGCCGAGACACTGGCCAGGCGGCTGAGATATCTCCTCGGAAGAGATTGAAGTTGTGATCGATGACTATGGATGTTAATATGAGCGAAGAATCATTATGAAGAATCATTATATGGATATTTTTCGTTCAATCTAATATAATGGCGTTGTGCTTAGCTTATTGCCATGGCGAGTCTCAAAAACTTCCGATCTGTATATCATAAAGAATGGCTGGTGCTGATATGAGAAAACATGAGAATTTCGAGGAGAAGGGCAATGTGTTTCAATTTAAGTTTATAATTCCGCTTGTTGTAATACTATTGGGTTTTCTCGCGTTCAACTTTTTGACAAAGGATAGAAACCCCGTGCCCCTGCCCGATCCGGCTCAACCCACAGCGACGGATGAATCGGGCAGGATTATTGCCGGTCCCGTGTCAGTAACCGATGGGGAGGAGGACGGCACATGGGTGTCTAATGATCCCATGAGCGCGGATACTGTGTACACGCCCGCTACAGTGTTCGTTCCGGCGGGTAATCAGCCCGATTGGCGGGAGAGGGTAAGACAGTTTGGTTTCCCGTCTGGAGCTGGAAGGGCGGCTTTACGGCGTTCGGTCGAGAAATACGCTGATTCCAGAGAAAACCAGTGTTCCGGCAATATCGTGGTCAGGACAAACGATACTCCGCTGAACATCCGAAGCGGCCCCGCCGTATCAAATCCAGTGGTGGCGAAAGCGAGCAAGGGCACGGCCTATGACGTTCTCATGTGGGCAAATGACGAGAGGAATAGTGGCAGCCGTTGGTTCCTCTTGGTGGACTCGAACAGAAAGGTCGTGCGCGGTTGGGTGTCGGGAGAGTTCTGTGACACCTCGGGCGTTTCATTCGCAAACTGACTGACTCTGGCTAGGATCGCAGTCGTTACAGAGAGAGGCGGGGAGTCAAAAGTTCCTCAGTTCGAAGGATGCTCTGTGTGTATATAATTTATAGCGTTTGGCTTCCGGCGAGATGGTTGTCGCATACCCCTCCGGCCATCCTGGAGGTGGGGTTGTGCTCACTTCATAGTTGTACCTCTTGTTGCCTCTCGTTATCAAGAAGACTCTGAGCAGGTTGCGCGAAGCGGCAATCTCAAATCTGGCATCGATAACTCCTATCACTCTAGGTTGAGCCCCGCTTCCAAGAAGGTCGTCAGTGTAGAGCGCGAAGTCGTTCTTGTTGTAGCCATCAACCCAGCATTTCATGGCCCGGATGGCGCACAGTTCGTCATTTTCCGGTACTATGAGCTTTTTGGAATCATCGGGCAGGGGATTGACAAAACTGAGCGCAAGTATCGTCTCCGAACCACTTACCTCTGGCGGACCGCTGAGCCAGAATGGACAGCTCACTGGCAGCGTCGCGCCAAAGACAATCCAGTTTTTTGTCGAGTTTGGATTGGTTTTGTTGGGCGCAACCTCCATCGTATCTAATTTTCCATCCACAGGTATGCGGGCATTGCTTTCGGAGACCGACGCTTCACGCATCGTCACGATCCTCGAAGGAATCGCGTAAACCAGCCTGCAGACCGCGCTATTTCTCATACCGCCCGCTGATGTAAAATCATCCACGCTTGCCGGTCCAGGCCAGTCGAAGGGATTTTTTCTGATGCTGTTGAATGAGCGGGTATACTCTGCGCTCTCTTTGGGCATCCCGTAGCCGCAGTGAGCGATCGGAAGCTTGAGTATGGCAAAGACCTTCTCCGCCCTATCCTGGGCAGAGCGTGTGTCGAGCGTGGCGTTGGCGATTGCCGCGAGGAAGCAGAGACACGTAACGATAGACGCGGCCAATATTGATATCACGAGTGAAGCGATCGATATCTCAACCAGAGTGAAACCGAGCCTCATCTTCTTGCCGCGCTGTGGTATACACTCATGAAATATTAACCGCGCTTCTCTCGCATCCATAGTTGTTTTTTTTGATTTAGGACCAGATAAGAGAATGCTTAAACCCCCCTACGAGGATTCACCAAAGTTTAGTTTGGAGCAAAAGCACAAAATTTCTCAAGATTAAAGCACTTACAATACGACAGAGCACATGAGAGCGCTCGTCATTATAACATGACGAGCGGCGGAAAGAGGTGCTTAATAAATAAGCTTTAGTCTTTGACAACTGTCTTCGCTCGCGAGTATATAATAATTGTCATAGGCGATGGTCAAGAAAACAAAACATCTAAGATACGCATACAAGGGAAAATACTTCCTGTGACGAAAATTTACGCTATGAACCGCAAATACACTTCAGTCTTTGATTTCAAATTGGTATAAAATACCACTCGCCATACCTTTTTCATGATTTATAATAATCTTAAACGAGATCGGTCTCGCAAAATAACGTTTGCGGCAGGCGTGTTTTTCCCGCTCGCGTCTTCCGTTTTAAAAAATTCTGGGGGTGGCGGAATGCTGTATAGGCTGGCTAGGTTTCTCTTCTGGATCTATTTTCTCATATATCACAGGATAATAATTCGCGGAATGAAAGAACTCAAGAGCTTTCTAGCCTCCCTGCCCCCTGGAAGCCCGGTCATACTCGCCGCGAATCATGAGAGTTATCTTGATCCCCCGGCAATTGGGATGGCGTTTCCGGGACCGCTGCGCTTTGTGGCGTGGGATGGGCTCTTCAAGTCGTCTCTCTTTGCGGCGCTGATTCGGGCACTTGGGGCTGTCCCGGTATCCCACGAGAACAAAAACAGCGCGGCCGGCCTGCTCCGCACGGTTATAGGCTTCATCGAGGACGGTTACAGTGTTTTGATATTTCCAGAGGGAGAACGGACTCCAGATGGAGAGCTCAGACCGCTCGAAGGAGGAGTCGCGTTGATGGCGTCAAAGACCGGGGCGCCGGTTGTGCCGGTATGGATAGACGGAACGTGGGAGGCCTACCCCGTTCACTACAGGTTTCCCCGGCCGAGACGAGTGACCTTGACCTTCGGAACGCCGATCTTACTGAGCGCTCTGCCGAGCGACGCGCCGGAGAAAGACCGGCGCAGGATGTTGCTGGAGTCGATCAGATCCGCGCTCGAGACCATGAGAGACTCGAATGAAACCCGCTAACGCTGAGGATGTTTTGCGGAATAATTTTCCATAATTGTTGTATAATTAGGTGATAATTTCCGTCGCGTTTGATGTCCGTGTGCCGGTCCGTGGAACTTATGACCGGCGACAGTCGTTTCTGTTGGGGAGAGGTTCGAGATCGGATAGTTTTACGTGGCGCGGAAACAAGCTCGCGTTTCTGGTCGATTAGTGTATAAGCGGAAAAAAGCGACGTCTGGAGGAAAGATATTATATGTCGATCCGGTCGCGCCTTGTCCTGACTTTTTCCATCTGCCTGAGTCTGGCGTATGGCGTAATTGTTTTTATAGTATTTTCTTCCACGAGAAATTCAGCCGATGAAGCTTTTCGAACCCTTGCCCTTAGCCAGTTGGAGCGCGTGGAGGAGCGCATAAAAACCTTTCTCGAACCTGGGGCCATGAGCGTAAGATACCTCGCGGGCCTCGATCTGGTGCAGCGTTCCCGCGGCAGACTGACGAGCTATGTCAACACCGCCGGGACTACAATTCTGCTTTACTCGAACCATTCGCCATACGAACAGTCCATCTACGACGAATTTATCCGCGTGAACCGCTCCAACAGCAATTACGGGCTGGTCTTCATGGCAAACGACGACGGTCAATTTGCCCAGGCTCCGGAAGGACGGACAAAACCTCCGGGATACGACCCCCGCAAACGCTCATGGTACAGGGAGGCCATGCTGGACGGCGGCGAGGTGACAGTAACTTCGCCCTATCTCTCAACAGGCGGAGGCATGGTATGCAGCATCGTTGTCAAGACTTATGACACGCAAGGCCAGCCGCTCGGTTTACTTGGGGTGGATTACAGCCTTCAGAGCCTAACAAAAGATCTCAGCGAGCGTCGGATTTTAAAGACTGGTTATCTTGTGATATTCGACACAAATGGACAGATCATTACAGATGGCCTTCACCCAGAATACGTCTCCTTGAGCGCCGAGGATTACCCCGATGTCAGAAAGCGCATGGCCGCCGCATCCAACGGCACGTTCGACGACATAGGAACGCGAGGCATCGAGGTGTATGTCGTGACCCACAAAATAGAGACAACTGGCTGGAAGATCGCGGTGGTGTTTGACAGGAGCGAGCTGTTTGAGTCGTCATATGATCTGCTTCACACGATCCTGCTGGCATCAGGAGTGGCGTTCCTGTCGGCCTTTCTCGTTCTGACAGTTCTCGCGAGGAGCATAGTTCGCCCGATAGAGGAACTTACCAGAGCGTCGATCATCATATCTGGCGGCGAATACGAGACCTCCAAGGAGATCCGCAAGAATCTGCTGGATAAGCTCAGCGTCACGGGACAAGGCGAGAGCAAAAAACTGGCCGAGTCCCTGCGATCAATGCTTGACACCCTTCAGGAGCGCATCGAAACGGCATTTACAGCCAGCAAGGCAAAATCCGAATTCCTTGCGAATATGAGTCACGAGATGCGCACTCCAATGAATGCCATAATAGGCATGACCGCCATAGCCAGATCCGCGCGCGACGAGAGTAAAAAGGACTACTGCCTTGGCAAGATCGAGGATGCGTCAACTCATCTGCTGGGGGTCATCAACGACATCCTGGACATGTCCAAGATCGAGGCCAATAAATTTGAACTCTCCTGCTCCGAGTATAATTTTGAGAAGATGCTGCAAAAGGCTGTAAATGTAGTCGTCTTCCGAGTAGACGAAAAACGGCAGAACTTCACCGTGCACATAGACAAGGAGATTCCGGCCATGCTGACAGGGGACGAACAGCGGCTTGCTCAGGTCGTGACAAACTTGCTCTCCAACGCGGTCAAATTTACCCCGGAGGGGGGAGACATCCGTCTGGACGCGTATCTCGAAAAAGAGGAAGAGAGCGTGTGCTTCATACGGATCGAGGTCAGGGACACAGGCATAGGAATAAGCGAGGAACAGCAGTCGCGGCTGTTTTCCTCCTTTGAGCAGGCGAGCGGTGACACGTCCCGCAAATTTGGCGGGACGGGCCTGGGCTTAGCGATATCGAAACGAATTGTCGAGATGATGGGCGGCAAGATATTGATAAGATCTAAGTTGGGCGAGGGAGCGACTTTTCTGTTCACCATAGAAACCCGGCGAGCGGAGAAGACGCGTCAGGCGACTCATCTACTGGCGGACTTGAGCTGGAAGAGCGTTAGGGTGCTTATCGTAGACGACTCGAACGACGTTCTGGATTATTTCAACGAGATTGCCGCCGTACTCGGAATGACGTGCGACGTAGCCGACAGCGGGGAGGATGCGTTGAAATTGATCCAGGAGAATGGGGCTTATGACATTTACTTCGTGGATTGGAAGATGACGGGAATGAACGGGATAGAGCTCTCCCGCAGGATAAAAGAGGCCGGATCAACCCAATCCGTCGTCATTATGATATCGGCCGCGGAGTGGAATCTGATAGAAAACGAGGCCAGGGGCGCCGGAGTGGACAAATTTCTGCCAAAACCGCTCTTTCCGTCAGCTATAGTGGATTGTATCAACGAATGCCTTGGCGTGGAAAACCTGCTCGCGTCGGACACGACCCGTCCGGGCGAAGCTGACTGTTTCGAGGATTATTGCCTGCTGCTCGCGGAGGACGTTGACGTCAATCGGGAGATAGTGCTGTCTCTGCTGGAACCGACAAAGATGAAGATTGATTGCGCGGAAAACGGCGTCGAAGCCCTCAATATGTTTAGCGAAGCGCCGGACAAGTACGATATGATTCTGATGGATGTCCAGATGCCCGAAATGGACGGATGCGAGGCCACACGCCGCATCAGAGCTATAGATACTCCCGCCGCGAAGAGAATTCCAATCGTGGCCATGACTGCCAACGTATTCCGGGAGGACGTCAAAAAATGCATTGACGCTGGAATGAACGATCATATAGGCAAGCCATTGGATTTTGACGACGTACTGGTCAAGCTGCGCAAATTCCTGCCCCGAAGGGCATAAAACATCTGAGAATCAGTAACAGCAAGAGTTCGTGACAACAAGTCCAATATGGCTTAAAGCGCTGGAATTAGGAGACTCTAAAGTCTAGTATTTATTTTACTATTATCAAAGATCCTCGACTGTCTGGAATTGGGATTTTATGAAGATATGACACTTCGTTTTCGAAATCTTCAACGGCTTTTTTTACTCCTGCATACTCTAAATTATTGTAATCATGGACCATAATAAAACCACCTGGCAAGAGCGACGGATAGAAAAAACGCAGCCCCTCAAGTGTTGGCTGATATAAATCAACATCTAACGAAACAAGTCCCCATTTAATTTGCTTATGTTCATCGGTGACAGAAAGAGGAAATTTTCCTTTGCAAATATGACAATTATCTGGAAATTTCATTTTACTTAAAACTAACTGTACCGATGTTGATTCAAAATCGGAAACCTCAAATGAATCTTTAGAGAATTTTTTTTGAATATCCAAAGCTTTATCTTCTGTTGGAAATCCATCAAATGTATCAAATAAATATAGCTGTTCATCTTGGAATTCATTCTGGATACGCGCCGCAAAATCTCCTCTAAAAACCCCCAATTCCGCTATTTTATAATCTTTACCCCGATTATTATTCCTAAATATATCCGCTAAAAGTCCTAATGTACGGCACCTTACATAGTCATGAGTATTTTTATATTTTTTTACGTCTTCACCGTCATCACAGCTCATACACGCAACCATAATAATTGATCTTTTGAAAAAAAATTTAGATAATACATAAAATGGTGTCAAGCATTTTTGAAATAAGGCTGACAGCCCATCATTGTACCATTTTTGCTTTTTCTGTTTTTCCATGAAATTATGACACCTCACTAATTAAAATCAATTTTGCGGTCTCCAACTCACTGTTATAACAAGCGCTTTTGACAGATAGAACTGTCTTATCTGTGTTGCTTGCGGCATCTACTCTCATTGCGAGCTTTTATTCCGCGGGTGTAACTATTCACTAACGCGGAACCGTCCGATCTCTCCTACCTTCCATGGCGAGATGGTAATCCGATAAAGGCGGTGCGCAAAGAAAGCCTTGAACCGCTTATCCCATAAGACGCTCTTTTTGGATGGGTCAAAAAAATGAGGGTTTTATGGACATGTTTTTTGACTATACTTTACTTTAAGAGTCTAGTTAAGCAGATATAAACTTTATAATATTAGGAGGACTGCTGTAATGAGCAATAAAAAATTTGGATATGCTCGCGTCTCAATGTGCAATCAGGACTTAGCCCTTCAGCTGGACGCTTTAAAAATTGCCGGTGTTAAAGAGGACGATATTTACGTTGAGAAAATATCTGGAAGATTGAGCAAGGCGAAACGGCCACAGCTTAACGCTTGTCTCAAAAAACTAAAAGAGGGAGATAGCCTGGTAGTCTGGAAGTTAGATCGTTTGGGACGCTCGCTAAAAGACCTGATAAATATTATCCAAGAGCTTGAGGAGAAAAAAATCCGCATCAACTCATTAACCGAGACGATAGATACTTCCTCTCCTACCGGACGCTTGATATTCCATATGATTGCGGCCTTCGGTGAGTTTGAGCGCAATTTGATAAAAGAACGATCAACCGCTGGGCTTGCCGCAGCCAGGAAGCGAGGCGTTGTCTGTGGTCGCCACCCAAAATTATCCCTAAAACAGCAAGAACAGCTCATCACATATTATAAAGCGGGAGTCTCCATCAAAAAACTCAAGGATCAATTTAGTATATCAAAAACATATCTTTACAATTGTTTGCATAAACATAATATTTGCTTGAAAATAAATGAAAATCAAACATTTATCAAGTGTTCCACTTAATCTTACATTTGTAATATGTCAATCCTCGTAAGTATGATAATATATTGCATATGGGTCAAGAAAACCCTGGTTTTATTGACCCGTAAATGTTGTTATCAATTTAAGGGCCTGAGAGTTCCAAGTTTGAAATTATCCATGCTAAATTCGGCAGGTCAGAATCACCGTATACCTACGCATATTGGGGATTTTTCTCTCAGGTTGACGACAGTGGACTGTAACTAAAATATGAGTCAGTCTCAAATTATAGTTTTGTCGAAATCTCTTATAGGAGACAACAACCCATCTACAGCTAATAATAGCTCCTTGACAGGTTAAGAGAATTGATACAGGGGAACTGCTTTGGCAACATTATTTATTTGAGAATATTGCCGACGGCAGGACGTTATGCGCAACGCCCCTGCCGCCGAAAAGGCAAATCCTATGAACCAGAAACAAAAAATATCCACAGGGATTTTAACTCGTCAACCTGTGGTTTGAGGCCCGCAGTTTCAGAAATCAATGTTTTACAATATTTTCGAATCCCTCACAGTGACCTTGCCGCCCTTTATGACGACACCAACCGGGTTGGTCATGTAGTGATATGCTATGTCCGCGTAATGACCGAGGTTCCATATCTGGATGTCTGCGACCTTGCCGGGTTCGATGGAGCCGATTCTGTCCTGGCGGCCAAGGGCTCTCGCCCCCGCGAAGGTCGCGGCGCGAATGGCCCTCTCAGCCGACATTCCGTGCCTGCGGCAGGCCAGTATTATTATAAATGGCATCGATGTACACCAGCAACCAGGGCAGCAATTTGTCGCTATCGCGATCTCCAACCCCTCTTCTACCATGGGGATCGGGTCGAAGGGCCTGTCGTGCCCAACGGCAAAGTCTATCCCAGGCAGCGGCACTCCAGTCGTTCCCGCGTCAGCCAGCTTCCGAAGGGATCTCCTCGGAACGTAGTTGAGATGGTCGGCTGAGACAGCGTGAAGTTCAGCGGCCACCTCAGCGCCGCCTATGTAGGAATATCCCCCTTCGTGCAGCTTTGGCTTCATGCCGGCGTTCACGCCAGCCTCCAGGATCGCCTCGCACTCCTTGGCGGTGTAGTGTCCCTCGTCACACCAGGCGTCACAAAACTCGGCAAGCCCGGACTCTCCCACAGACGGAATCATCTCTTTTATCAGAAAGTCCATGTACTTCTCCTTGCCGACGTCCTGAGGCCATCCGTGTCCCCCGAGAAAAGTCGAGGCGATATTAACCGGCAGACGCGATTCGAGCAGCTTGTTAACCTCCATCTGTTTTATCTCCGTCTCCCTGTCGAGGCCATAGCCGCTCTTGCTCTCTATCGTAGTGGAACCTGAGATTATCATGTCCATCATCCTCGATGCCGTTTCGCTATAAAGGTCCTCTAACGAGTGCCCCCTTGTCGGTTCGAGCGTGGTTAGTATTCCGGTCTTTATTCCGCGCCTTTCGATCTCCTCGGGCGACAGTTTTTCTATCTTCGCGAAGTACTCGCCAACCCTGGTCCCTCCGAACACGACGTGAGTATGGCAATCTACAAAGCCAGGCGCCACAACTCTGCCAGCGGCATCGATCACCTCCGTGGATCCGGAGATCATCGGCTCTATCTCCTCTTTAGTTCCGACAGCCTCGATCTTTCCCTCTCTGACCGCTATCCAGCCGTTTCTCACGACTCCGACAAGGTCGGGAGAGTTCTCCTTGCACGTGAGAAGTTCACTCGCGTTCGCCACAACAAGATCCGCTCTCTTCTCCACACAGCATTCCTCCTCTATAATAAAGACATTTACTCTTTTTATGGCATGGACCTCCTGGGTTGTTTTTTTGACGATACAATTTTACCCTAAAATGAGCCCCATATCGAAGGGCGGAAGTTCGGCCATACGAGAAATAGCGAAGCTAAAAGTATTCAGAAAACTTCCGGCAGTCAGAGAAAGTTTATTTTCAAAATGATCGGGACGTGCTATCTTTAGTCATGGTACGAGCTTCGCTTTTATCTGCCGTTGTCATGATCCATTGAGGTATCTGGGTCGTTTCACGCACGGAGTTTGAGATATCGAGTCTGCGCGAAACAGCGCAATCACGACATAAAGGAGGTCATATTATGAGCATGAATGGCTCGGAGACAGGAGGGAGGCTTTTGGGGACCGCGCGGGCTGGCACCATCGAATCTATGGACTGCCTGGTTACGATTTCCGGTTCGAATGGCGGCCGGCGGATCGAGATAAGCGGAGCTGGCGCTGCGCGCTTCAAAGAGGCTATGGAGTTGAAGATTAACGAGGTATTGGACAGACTTTCAGCGCCAGATGTGAAGGTGAGCGTTCAGGACAACGGCGCTCTTGACATCGTCCTCGGGGCTCGAGTCGAGGCTGCCGTAGCGCGTTACCTTGGAGGTGGCAGATCGTGAGACGCACAATGCTCTATCTTCCGGGCAACAATCCGAACATGCTAATGAGAGGATACCTGTTTCGGCCCGACGGCCTTATACTCGATCTTGAGGACTCCGTAACGGCATCCGAGAAGGATGCCGCTCGCATACTTGTCAGGGAGGTACTCGCTAATCGCGAGTTCGGAGAGTGCGAGGTGACGGTGCGCATAAACGGTGTTGATACCGAACTCTGGAGAGACGATATCTCCTCTGTTGTTCCCGCAGGCGCGGCCGGGATCCGCGTCCCCAAGGTCGATACCCCGCGGACTGTGCTGGACATCGACGAGGAGCTCTCGGAGGTGGAGTCGCGATCCGGCATTCCGCAGGGCAGTACGAAGATATTCTGCCTCCTGGAGAGCGCGCTCGGCGTGTGGAACGCGTATGACATAGCGACTTCATCCAAGAGGGTGGCGGCAATTATCCCAGGCGGCGAAGATCTCGCCGCCGATCTTCGCGCGAATCGAAGCGCGGATGGAGTAGAGCTGGAGTGGGTAAGACGAATGATGATCGTCGCCGCCCGAGCTGCCGGCGTTGACGCGCTCGACACCGTCTATCCCCGCATAACGGACGACGATGGCCTGCGCCGTGAGGCCGAATTTACAAAAAAGCTCGGTTTTGATGGGAAGAGCGTAATACACCCGGGGCAGATACAGATTATCCACGAGGTTTACACCCCTACGGAGCGCGAGGTGGAGAGCGCTAAAAGAATCGTCGCCGCCGCGCGCGAAGCGGCGAGCAGAGGCAGAGGCGCGGTGACTGTTGACGGCAGAATGGTCGATTTGCCTGTTGTCAGAAGGGCGGAATTTACGCTTACGCGAGCCGGTATCGCTTTTGGCGAGCCGGAGGAAACTCCCGACGGGGAGCGGAGGGGGTAGAGGAGATGGCGCTTAACGCTGTACACAGGAACATACCTGAGTCGATAGACGGATATGGCGACACATCGGGCAGACTCTTTGAAGGCGCCTTCGCCAGACAGCCGGAGGGAAGGAAGCACGGAGCGAAACTGCGATCCGTATTGCCGGGAGGACAGCAAAAACAGCTAAAAGGCATAAAGGAAGCGATAGCCGCCTCCGGCCTGAAGAGCGGTATGACAATATCGTTTCATCATCACCTCCGCAACGGTGATTACGTTGTAAACATGGTCCTCGACGCCTGCGCGGAGATGGGCATACGTGACCTGACGCTCTTTCCGACGGCGCTCTTTGGAGTACACAAGGCTTTGATCACTCACATAGGAAGCGGCGTGATAAGCCGCATTCTCGGCTCGGTCAACGGACCGATAGGGGTGCTCGTGTCAGAGGGAGGCATGGTGGCCCCGGTTGTCCTTCGCAGCCATGGAGGCCGTCCAAGGGCCGTCATGGCTGGCGACGTACGTATCGACGTGGCGTTTATAGCGGCCCCAACCGCGGACAGTGGGGGGAATATCTCCGGGAGATTCGGCAAGTCCGCCTGCGGATCGATAGGATACGCGTTCACGGATGCCGAATACGCGGACTGCGTTGTGGCCATAACCGACAACCTGCAACCGTATCCTATATCCAATGTGTCGATACCGGGAATATTCATCGACTTCATAGTGCAGATAGATAGTATCGGAGACCCAGCCGGCATTGTCTCGGGGACAACAAGGGTAACGCGCGATCCGCTGCGCCTTATGATAGCGAAGTACGCGTCCAGGCTCATTGAGTCGTCGCCGTACTTCTCTGACGGTTTTGGTTTTCAGACTGGGGCAGGAGGCATTCCCCTGGCTGTGACCGCGCACATCAAGGAGGGGATGAAGCGCCGTGGCATCAAGGCTAGTTTCGGACTTGGCGGAATTACCGGTTACTTCGTGGACCTTCTAAAAGAGGGTTTTGTTGAAAAGCTCCTGGACGTTCAGTCCTTCGACCTCGACGCGGTCAAATCCATAGCGTCGGACGCGCGCCACATCGAGATATCCGCGGATTGGTACGCGAATCCATGGAATCTGGGCTCGGCGGTCAACGCGCTCGATGCCGTCATCCTCGGCGCGACAGAGGTGGACAGGGATTTCAACGTAAACGTGAACACGGAGGCGGACGGAGCTCTGCTGCACGGCATAGGAGGACATCAGGATACGGCCGCCGGGGCCAGCCTGACGATAATTGCCCAACCTCTGCTGCGAGGCAGGATTCCCTGCGTGGTAGACAGGGTACACACCGTGACAACCCCCGGCGAGGTCGTCGATGCGCTTGTAACCGAATTTGGAGTCACCATCAACCCCAGGAGGCAGGACCTCATCGATGCCTTCAAGGAGGCGAGGTACGGAGACACCGTCCCCTTTGTGCCGATGGACGAGCTAGTCGTCAGGGCAAAGCGAATGAGCGGCCCAATGTCTCCGATAAGGACCACGGACCGCATCGTAGGGGTGGTAGAGTGGCGCGACGGCACAGTGATCGACGTGATCAGGCAGATAGAACGGCGACTGCAAAGTTAAGAGAATCGAAGCGAGTGTTTTATGGGCGCTTGGCATAGACATTGGCTCCCGTTCGAACGCCCATTGTATCTCGGTTATACTTAAAACGGCTTTGGTCAAGCGTTCGTGGTTCTACCTGTCATTTATGTCATCCTTGACTGGAGAGTTCAAAGTTCTCGAAAGCGAAAGCAACAAGATGGCCTAAAGTGCGGCAACCACCAAGTCGAATCATTTTAATGGCACACTATCGGTCAATCAAGTTATACCAAGGACTTGTTGAGAACTTTGAACTCTTCATTACACAACAGGAGCCAAAGTCAAGACCGAATAAAGTTTAACCTTCTCTCCGCTACGCTAAAAAAGAGCCTGGGGCTTGGGATGTGGCCAATATTTTGAGCTTATCCTCGCCCCGAGGTCTCATTTTTTATTGCGGCTAACCTTTCCGGTTTCTTCGCTTACTTGATGAGCATCGCGCCGTCGTTGCTGGGCCGATCATCTCGCGACAAGGAGTTCTTCTGTCGTTTCAATGTCAAACCGGCCAAGACAAGAAGCAACACGCCGAACCCAGCGTTACAACCACCACCACCGCTAGAGTAATTATCTTCATTGTAAACTGTAGCTGTCTTTGGCAAACCGGTGAACACGTAGGAGCCAAAGTCTGTTATCGAGACATACACCTCGCCTTCTTTGGTCACGCTGGCAAGATCAATCATCCAGGTCGTACCCAAGCCAGTTAAACTCGTGCCTTTCTCTGCTGAGCCAGTACCATTTGTGATCGTAATCTTATCTGCCGTCAAACCCGTGACTTCCTTATCAAAGGTCAAGGTTATTGCCGTCGAGGCCACTCCTGTCGAGCCATCTCCAGTCGCGTTCAGGAGCTCGATCGGGAGAGATGTAGGGTCCGGTGGGGGGACCTGCGTCCATTTCGCGTAGAGCGTGATGTTTGCCGTCACCATGTCGCTGTTAAAGTCCCATTTCGTCCCGTAGGCAACATCTTTATACCATCCATCAAAGATATATCCTTCTTGAGTTGGATCGGTGGGTTTAGAAATCGTTGTTCCAGACACCACACCGGTGGTAGGAGAGACGCTTGTGCCACCCTGGGAGTCGAACGTGACTGTGAAAGTGCCCGCTGTTTTGTAAATTTTAGCCGTCTTTGGCGAACCGGTGAACACGTAGGAGCCAAAGTTTGCTACCAAGACCTTCACATCGCCTTCTTTGGTCACGCTGGCAAGGTTGATCTTCCACCGGGTCGTGCCCAAGTCAGTTAAAATCGTACCTTTCACTACTGAGCCAGTATCATTTGTAATCGTAATCTTATCCGCCGTCAAACCCGTGACTCCCTTATCAAAGGTCAAGGTTATTGCCGTCGAGGTCACTCCTGTCGAGCCATCTCCAGTCGCGTCTAGGAGTTCAATCAGAGGTGTAGTATCTGGCCTCCACTTCGCGTAAAGGATGATATCGCTTGTAACCGTGTCAGTATCGAAGTTCCATTCCGTCCCGTAGTCGGCATCTTTATACCATCCATCAAAGATATATCCTTCTTGATGAGTTGGATCGGTGGGTTTAGAGATCGTTGTTCCAGACACCACACCGGTGGTAGGAGAGACGCTTGTGCCACCCTTGGAGTCGAAGCTAACAGTCCAATAGACAACAGTAACAAAATATTGGATATCTTTGGCCGAATTGCCGAGATCCCCCAACATGTCGTATCTCTCGTAATCTCTCCCACCCAGAGAAGACTTAATCTTCTCGAGATCTGGGTCGCCGCCGAT
>JAIRWR010000096.1 GCA_031268885.1 Synergistaceae bacterium | reverse complement strand
CGCCGGAGTCGCTCATAGCGCCGAAGATTTTCATCAGATCGGATACGTTGGACGCGCGCGTCTTTTTTTTTCCGGGCAGCAGAGCGTCGAGCATCCGTTCCTCCGCGCCCGCCGCGGCCGAGTCCTGAACGTTTTCTATCTTTCTCTTGCGGGCCATCTGAATCGAGACTTCGACGAGATCCCTTATCATGGACTCCACATCGCGGCCCACATATCCGACTTCGGTGAATTTCGTGGCTTCGACCTTGACGAACGGGGCATCCACCAATTTCGCCAGCCTGCGGGCTATCTCGGTCTTGCCGACTCCGGTCGGCCCCACCATCAGGATGTTTTTGGGGGCTATCTCGACCCTCAGTTCGTCCGGAAGAACGCGCCTGCGTATTCTGTTGCGGAGAGCTATCGCCACCGATCTCTTTGCCTGTTCCTGCCCTATCACATAGCGGTCGAGATACGACACCACCGCGCGCGGGGTGAGAGTTGAGCCGAATTTCGCGAGGATTGCCATTATCTTGTTTCCTCCAGTATTATCGAATCGTTTGTGTACACGCATATCCTGGAAGCTATCTCTATAGCGCGACTCGCTATCTCCGGCGCTGTAAGATCGGTCGTCTCCAGCATGGCGAACGCCGCCGCCTGCGCGAACCCACCGCCGGAACCGATGGCCGCCACGCCGTTCTCCGGTTCCAGAATGTCGCCGGAGCCGGACAGCATGAACACGTCTGTCCGGTCGGCCACTATCATCATCGCTTCCAGCTTGCGGAGATATTTGTCCGTTCTCCAGTCTTTCATCAAGGCGCTCGCCGCTCGCAGCAGGTTGCCGTGATGTTCGTCGAGCTGTTTTTCGAACCGTTCCAGCAGCGTCATCGCGTCGGCCGTGCCTCCGGCGAAACCGGCTATCACATCTCCCCTGTTTTTGCCGCAGATTCTCCGAACTTTCCGCGCGGTCATCTTGACCACCTGAGCGCCCAGCGTCACCTGGCCGTCCCCGGCCATGGCGGTCCGTCCGTCCCTTTTCACGCAAATTATAGTGGTTCCCTCCATGCCTTGCATTTACTTCCTGTCACCTCCGAATCCCGAACGCGGATGCGTTTCCAGATAGCTTTTTTTCATCTGCTCGACAGTGACCTTGAGATATTTCTGTGTGGTCGCAAGGCTTTCGTGCCCCAGCAATTCCTGTATAACCCTCAGCGGAGCGCCTCTCTCCAGCATGTGCGTGGCGAAGCTGTGGCGCATCGTGTGGGGAGTGACGCCATACAGGGCGACGCGCCGAGAGACCGCCACTATCATCCTGTGGACGGTTCGTTCCGTCAATCGAGGCGCGCCGGCCTTTTCAGGGTAGAACACGGGGAAATCCCCCTCGGTGGCGTGTCCTTTCGACGCCGCGTTATCACGCCATTGCCGCAGCAAATCCCGCGCCGGTTTCCCGAAATACGCGCGGCGTTCCTTCGACCCCTTGCCCGTCACCCGCAGTTCACGTTCTTCTATATCCACGTCGTCCCATCTCAGCGAGACCAGTTCGTTCACGCGCAACCCGGCCCCGTAGAGCAGTTCCAGTATCAGCCTGTCGCGCGCGCTTTTTTTGGACGTCTTTTCCGTTTCATCCATCATCTTCATTATATCCTCATAGGCGATGGCGCGCGGTACGGACTGCTCGGCTTTCGGCCCGCGCAGTCCCGTGCCCGGGTCGCCCTCGACGACCCCCGCCGAAGAGAGATATTTCGTGAAGCCGCGAAGGGATGACAGTTTGCGGGCTATAGAACTTCTCGAAAAACCATACCCCGACAGTTCCCTCAAAAATCCCCTGAGGCAGGCGCGGTCCAATTCCTTCGCGGACGATATTCCCGCCGATTCGAGATAATCGGCAAACTGGGCGAGATCGACGGCGTAGTTCACGGTGGTATTTTTAGAACGGCCCTTCGCCGAACCGGTGTACAGAATAAATTCGTCGATATAACTTGAAATATTCATAATAATTAAAATCTTATCACTTATTTTGAATTGAAGCAAGAATTGAGAAGATTCCATGTCGAATATTTAAAGCTGGAAATTCTTGCGAGGTATGGGACGGCTCGGTCTTATTTTTATCTTTTTCAATATTTTAGAACAATCGTTCCGTATATGGGAACGAAATTATTGATGTGCCCATTCTAAAGTGCTACAGTGATTGCACTTAGATCACAGATTAAAATTCGAGATATTTTATATATTTTATTACGCCGCAACCCAAGGAGTAGTCCTATGGAGGATACGCGAGGCAAAAAACCTTCTCATGTTCAGTCTGTGGAACGGGCCATTATCCTCCTGGACGTTATGGCGCAGTCAGGCCGCGAGGCATCCCTGACGGATATCTCCAGGCGGTGCGGACTGGCTAAGAGCACTGTGTACGGTATTCTCTCGACTCTGCGGGACTATCGCGTGGTGGAGCAGTCGGAGGGCAGCGGACACTATCGCCTCGGTTCGAGGCTCTTCGAGCTGGGAAATCTCGTGGCAAAGTCCTGGGATGTGTGCGCGATTGCGAAACCGCACCTCAGGAGGCTCAGCGAGACCGTCGGCGAGACCGTGCATCTCGCTATGGAGAGCAGCGGAGAGGTTCTCTATCTCGACAAGGTGGAGTCGAAGCAGCTCATCCGCATAGTATCCGAAGTCGGCGGCAGATTGCCGATGCACTGCAGCGGGCTCGGGAAGGCGCTTCTCGCGTATATGAGCGAAATTGACGTGGGGAAGATCGCGGAAAAAAGAGGGCTGGTCAAGATGACCTCGCGGACGATCACGACGCTGCCCAAGTTATTCGAGGAGCTGGAGCGGGTGCGGAGCCAAGGCTACGCCGTTGACAACGGCGAGATAATGGACAATCTGCGCTGCGTGGCGGCCCCGATATTCGACGTATACGGAGCGGTCAGGTACGCCGTGAGCGTGTCGGGGCTCGACTCCAACATGCGCTCCGGCGTGCTGGGAAGGGCCATCCAGCAGGTGATGCACACCGCGGGCGTTATATCGGGCGCAATGGGCGCGAGTAAGGAACTGAGTTAACGCCGGCCGCCTGATGCAATTTGAAGTATATAACCGGGGCAAAAGATAAAAAACCATATAAAGGAGATGTGACTGTAATGGCAGACGCAAGACCTGAAATAGCGAACAGCATCAAGACGGGCTCGTTTACCACCAACTACCACGATATTGGGAAGGGCTATCCCATATTTCTGCTTCACGGGTCGGGACCGGGGGTCACCGCGTGGGCGAACTGGAACAAGCTGTTCCCCCTTCTTAAGGACGAGTTCCGCATAGTCGCCCCGGATCTGGCCGGTTTCGGCTTTACCGAACGCGTGGAGGGCGCGGTCTACAACCTGAATAACTGGGTCGATCAGACGATAGCTCTCTACGACGCGCTGGGGATTGAGAAGGCCAATCTGGTCGGCAACTCCTTCGGCGGGGCGCTCGCGCTTTCGATCGCCATCAAGCGCCCGGAGCGTGTCAACAAGCTGGCCCTTATGGGCAGCATGGGCGTATCCTTCCCCATCACCTACGGGCTCGACGCCGTGTGGGGTTACGATCCCTCCCCGGCAAACATGGAGGAGCTTCTGGAGATATTCACCTACGATCATTCGTTCTCGACGCCGGAGCTGGTCAAGACACGGTACGAGTCCAGCATACAGCCGGGCTTCCAGGAGAGCTTCTCGTCCATGTTCCCGGAACCCCGCCAGAAGGGCGTCGAGCGCATGGCGAGCAACGAGAACTACATCCGCAACATCCCTCACGAGACACTGATAGTCCACGGCCGCGAGGACAGGGTCATACCGATAGAGACGTCCCTGCGCCTGATAAAGCTCATCGACAGGGCTCAGTTGCACGTGTTCGGGCACTGCGGGCACTGGACTCAGATCGAGCACACGGAGGAGTTCGCCGATCTGCTGCGCAATTTCTTCAAGAGGTAGGGCCTCCGTGACGGAGAGCGTCCGGACGTTCCGGCATGTTGTCCGGGTGATGGATACTGATGAGGAGTTTACATGCGGAGAGGACGAATTCATCCTCGACGCTATGATTCACGCGCGCACTGGTCCCGTACGCCACGGCTGTTGCGGCGGAGGGTGCGGTATCTGCAGGATGAAGGTGGAGAGGGGGTCGATTTTCGCCGCGAAGAGAATGAGCAGAGAGCACATTTCACCAACTGATCTGGAGGATGGAATCGTTTTGCTGTGTTGCGTCCAGCCCCGCGGGGAGGTACTGTTAGCGCGGGTTTAGGTCAAAAAGGGCGCAAAAATCCAAGAAATCGCCACTTTGACGTCATATCGAGCGAGTGTTTCA
>JAIRWR010000065.1 GCA_031268885.1 Synergistaceae bacterium | reverse complement strand
CAACTCAGCCGAATGGAGCAGCACTTTCGTGGGAATGCAACCCACGTTGAGGCAGGCGCCGCCGATGGCGTTCTTCTCGATCAGCGTGACGGCCGCGCCTAAGTGAGCCGCTCGGATGGCCGCCACGTAGCCTCCCGGGCCCGCCCCCAAAA
Organism: Synergistaceae bacterium; assembly: GCA_031268885.1. GTDB lineage: Bacteria > Synergistota > Synergistia > Synergistales > Synergistaceae > JAIRWR01. The sequence continues at coordinate 7,666 of JAIRWR010000065.1, read as the reverse complement.
TAGCGATTCTTTTCATCCGGGAATTTCCCCCCGCAGGATCAAGTGGCGGGCCGCCCGGACTTCATCTGGACGCGATACCCTCGTGTTCCGCGGCGCGTCTTTCACCGCGCCGGGGTCTGTAACCGCCTCTTCGGCGATGGCGATCATCGCCTCCACGAAGCCGTCCAGGTCGGCTTTCGACTCCGACTCCGTCGGCTCGATCATCAGAGCCCCGTCCACTACCAGCGGGAAGTAGACCGTGGGCGGATGGTAACCCAAGTCGATCAGCCGCTTGGCGATGTCCAGGGTCGTCACTCCCCCTTTGTGCTGGATGGCGTCGTTAAAGACGCATTCATGCATACTGGGTTGTGGGAAGGGAAGATTGTAGACTCCCTTCAGCCGCGCTTTGACGTAGTTTGCGTTTAGCACGGCCAACTCCGTCACATCCTTCAACCGCTTGCCGAGAGTGCGGGTGTAGGCCAGGGCGCGGGCAAGCGTCGCGAAGTTGCCGTAGAAGGAGTGAAGCCGGCCGATGGAGAGAGGCGCGTCCGAAACCAGCTTGTACCGGTCTCCCTCTTTCACGATCCGCGGGATGGGCAGGAAGGGCTCCAGGATGTCTCGCACCACGACGGGACCGGCTCCAGGACCTCCGCCCCCGTGCGGTGTGGAGAGTGTCTTGTGGACGTTGACGTGAAGCACGTCGATGCCCATTTTTTCGATGTCGGCGTAGCCCATGAGGGCATTCAGGTTTGCGCCGTCTCCGTAGACCAGTCCGCCCTTTTCGTGAATGATCTTCGTGATTTCAGCGATATTACTCTCGAAAATACCCAAGGTGTTCGGGTTGGTGATCATGATACCCGCTGTGTCCTCGTCCATGACCTCGCGAATCGCCTCCGGGGTTATGATCCCGTCGGGGGAGATGCGAACGGGGACTGGAGCGTAGCCGCAAAGAGCGGCGGATGCCGGATTGGTGCCGTGAGCCGTGCTGGGCATGATAACCTTGCCGCGCTGTCTGCCCTTGTGAGCGTGGTAAGCGTGGATCATCAGCATACCAGTCAGCTCGCCCTGGGCTCCCGCCGCCGGCTGGAGGGACACCGCGTGCAGCTTCGTAATCTCCAGCAGGTCGCGTTCCAGTTCGTACATCAACTTCAGCGCGCCCTGAGCGTGGGACTCCGGCGTCATGGGGTGCAGATTGGCAAACCCCGGAAGCCCCGCGAGATGTTCGTTAATCTTGGGATTGTACTTCATGGTGCAGGATCCCAAGGGGTAAGTTCCCGTGTCCACGCCAAAGTTCCAGGTGGAGAGTCTGGTGTAATGGCGAATCACATCTACCTCTGAAAGTTCAGGCAGAGCCGGTTTTTCGCCGACCAGTTCGTCGGCCAGCTCGGCTCTGGGGACGTCTTGTTCTGGAAGGCTCACGCCTATGCGGCCCTTCCTGCTCCTCTCCCACAGCAGTCCTTCTTTGATAACCAAGCCTCGAACACCCGGATGACCGGCCATCTCAGGCCACCTCCTTCAGAATCGCGAAAAATTCGTCCAAAACGCCTCGGGTATGGGCTTCGGTTGCGCAGAAGAGATAGGCATCCTTGTAGCGGGGATCGTTGTATTCGGGGAAGAGATCCAGCTTCAGCCCGGCGAGGAATCCCCTGGCGAGCAGTGCCTCATGACGCTTCTCAAAACCGGCCGGGGCAGTCATAGCAAACTCGTTGAAAAACGGCGAGTCGAAAAGGGGTCTGAATCCCGCCTCCTCCAGCCCATTTTTCAGGTAAACGGCTCTGTCGTGGTTCTGCTGGGCGATCTCCCTCAGGCCCTCCTTACCTGCCGTACTCATATAGATGGCCGCGATCAGGGCGTTGTGTCCAGAGTTAGTGCAGATGTTCGAGACGGCTTTTTCCCGGCGGATGTGCTGTTCTCTGGCCGCTAAGGTCAGGACGAAGGAGCGCTCGCCGTTCTTGTCGATGGTCTCGCCCACAAGGCGTCCGGGGATGGTGCGGACGAAATCCTTTTTGCAGGCCAGCATCCCCACTCCCGGACCGCCGAAGCTGTGAGGGATCCCAAAGCTCTTTCCTTCCCCGGAGACGATGTCGGCCCCCTGTCCGCCCGGGTTTTTGAGGAGTCCCCAGGCCATGGCTTCGGTAAAGGAGGTCACGAGAAGAGCGCCTTTGGAGTGGGCGGTTTCCGCAGCGGATGCCAGGTCTTCGATGCATCCAAGGAAGTTGGGGGACTGAACCACGAGGGCGGAGACATCGTCTGGCGTCGCGCCGTAGTCAGTTCTTCCGTCGGGCAGGGCCTCCAGCTCCACCACCTCGAAGGCTGTGGGACGAAGGTATGTTTTCAGCACTTGAAGGTAGTGTGGGTGGTTGAGCCGGGAGACGGCGACTTTGGGCTTTTTTTTGGTCCGGATGGCCATCAGGACGGCCTCGGCCAGGGAACTGGCGCCATCGTACATGGAGGCGTTGGCGATCTCCATACCCAGCAGTCCCGCAGTCATCGTCTGGAACTCGAAGATCGCCTGGAGCGTGCCCTGGCTGATCTCCGGCTGATAGGGGGTATAGGACGTGAGGAACTCGGAACGGGACGCCAGGTAGGGAATATGGGCCGGCACGCAATGAGAGTAGGATCCCGCGCCCGCGAAGGAGACTGCGGGACCTGCGGCAGTCAGTCCGCCTGCCATCTCCTCGAAATCACGGGACAGCCTCCACTCGCTTCTCGGCTCGATGTCGATCTCCGAGTCCCGTCTGACGCCGGCGGGAATGGAGGAGAAGAGTTCTTCGACGCTTTTAACGCCGACGGCCTCCAGCATCTCCTTGATGTCGTCGGGGGTATGGGATAGATAGCGCATGGCGCTACTCGATGGGAGCCAGCGTCTTCACGAAGGAGAGATAGTCGTCGCTCTTCATCAGAGCGTCGAGTTCCTTCGGGTTCGCCATCTCAACCTCGATAACCCATCCATCCTCGTAAGGGGAGGTGTTGACCAGCTCAGGGCTGTCGGAGAGCGTTTCATTGACGGCCACGACCTTCCCCGTCACGGAGGAATACAGGTCGCTGACGGCTTTGGTGGACTCCAGGGACCCGAAGGCCGCCCCCGCGTTCACGGTGGCCCCCACAGAGGGCAGTTCCACATAGACTATATCCCCCAGGGCGCTCTGAGCATAGTCGTCAACGCCCACCTGCGCTGTATCGCCGGTCCTCCTGGTCCACTCATGGGTCTGTGTATAAACTAAATCGCCTCTGATATCCAGTTCTTCCAAGGATTTCATCGATATGCCTCCTTCAAAAGTTTTTAAAAGTAACGGTCAAATTTTGACGCGCGCTGTGCGGTTTGGTCTGATGTCCGATACGATCTCCGCCTCGATTGATCGGCGGGAGTCCTTCAGAGTCACCTTCTGGCCAGGTTTCAGGGGACGGTCCGCGCGGACGAACCCGCAGACCAGGCCTCTAGCCTTGAAGGACGCCGGTCTGTCTGGGCTGGCGACGCTGTAGACTCTGCCATCCACCCTGCCGATGGCCATGTCGATGGCGCAGGTGGATACAGTGCCGATAGAAGCTCCATCCAGGAGGAGCGATGCTTTGCAGACTTCGACTTTCCGCGGGTCAAACCCACAGAATGGATAGGTATACAGTGAGGATGGGGCGTCGTAGGTCTTGGAGCCGATGAAGTCCTTTGTAAACTTGCCATCCTCGCCGCGGGGGAGGGCAAAGTCCCAGGGGGTATTGATGAATGGCCAGCTTCCGATGTCCTGGTGCGAGAGGGGCAGTACGGCCCCTGTCCGCAGGGAATCGCGCGCGGCGAGCCCGCAGGGCGTGACGTCGCTCCCACCCGCGTCGATGATCATGTTCCATACGTCTTGGACCTTGTCATATGGCATGACGATCTCGAACCCAACCTCGCCCGTGTAGCCTGTGCGGGAGAGCAGGATTGGGATATTTCCGGCAAGGGCGGTTTCGGATGCCGGGTCGGCGTAGTCGCCGCGGAATTGAAAATACCGGAGCCCCTCTATCGTCCCCCGGCCTCTTTCCAGAAGTTTTTTCATAATGACTGTCGAAGCGGGGCCCTGAAGGTCGATCTTGCTGAAACGGCCGCTCTCATCCATGACGGTCACATTCTGGAATGTGTTGCGCTGTATCAGATGCTGTCGCACTACCGGCCCCATGGCGGCGTTGACGATCAGGATGTACTCGTCCTTGCCGAGGTTGTAGACGATGGTATCATCAACAACATGTCCCTGTTCGTTTAAGATCACGCTGTAGGCGCACGCTCCGATTTTCAGGTTCGAGATGTTTCTGGTCAGACAGAGTTGAATCAGGTTGAAAGTATCTTTGCCTTTGAGGCGCAGGAGGTCCATGTGTCCGATGTCGAAGAGGCCGCTTTTTTCTATAACGGCCAGATGCTCTCTTACGCTGCCGGTAGAGTACCAGAGCGGCATCTCCCATCCGCCAAAGTCCGTGAGTTCGCCTCCCAGTTCTATGTGGATCGCGTTCAACGCCGTTTTCCTAAGCAAATTCTCATCTCCCCTTCACGGTCAAAATCACTCAAAAGCCCCTCGGCAAGTTACATTGCCGACGAACCCCAGTATAAATATTCCCGGGAACAGCACAGAGATTTCTTAAGTGACTTGTTTGTGAACTTTCCATGAGTTAGTAATGATTAGAGGATGTCACATCACATAATTCCTCCCTTAGGACAAATCCCCTCTGTCACAACGCCTCAAACAGCGGAAGGCCGCTTCAGAGTCCTGTCCAGGTACGATTCTTTTACCTGAGAGTTTCCATTCCGGCTATGAATAGCTTCGAAACTTGCCCCTTCGGTGCTCTGGTCTCCCCAACTCGCGAAGCCAAAGTCTCTCGCGTACCTTTCTTTCAGGGTTATGTAACATAATATTATGGAGTAATTCTAAGATTTGTCAATAGGAAGATCCTCTCCTCACAGGACAACAGCATTTACTCTCCAGTCAGGGAGTTTCTAGCGGGATTGTCCGAACATAAACGGTATTATCTGTACGTTGGACCATTTGATTTGCAATACGAAACTTTTATGCCCCAAAAACTTCTTTTGGGGCATAAAAGAACCAGTATATGAACAACCTTAACACAAAATATTAGTTATGTAAATACCCTTTTTAAAAAAACAAATCCACAGGTCTGTTTTTATAAAATACCACAGAGCTAGCAATAGATCGATCTATCCCGTTACTAAATTTCACCAACTAGGTGGAAGAGTCATCTGTAATGGCAGCAGGATATCGCCAAACGCAACAAAACTAGGCAATCTTAAGCCTATTTTCGTAATGATCGCAATATTCCATTGATGAGTCGAAAACCTGCCGGGACACAACTTTGAATATTCTGTAAATCATTATGGTTATGCTCCAAAGGAAGTAATTGTGTCATTGCCTCTTATCGCGGCGAATGTCGGTTGCTTGGGCGCAAGTTGTCGTTACTCTTTTTCGCTTCACTGAGAAGTGTTGCTTGTTGCGCATGTTATTTACTGAGCACGAGAAACACGCGCTTTAACTTTTTTGGCTTTAATACAAGAGTTTTGGCGCAAAAGGAGAGTGATAGCAGAATAAAATTAAGTTATTATGGGTAAAATCAATTATTTTTGCAAAAACTAAAAATCTTGAGGAGGAATCACAATGTTACCGGAAATCAAAATCGGATACGGTGTGTTTGAAACGGCGCAAGAAGCCTGCGACGCGGCTGCTGCCGCTCAGAAACGTTATGTAAAGGAATACACTCTGGAAGACAGGGACCGGATGATTGACTCCGTCCGCAAAAATTGCATGACGGAGATGGAGACGCTGGCTAAGATGGAATTTGAAGAGACCGGATACGGCAGAGTCGAGCACAAGATAGCCAAAAATACGGGCACCGTCGTCCTCGCCCAGGGCACTGAAGCATTGCCCAAAAACATGTACGCATCCAATAAAGGCTTGACTGTCGAATACTACGCGCCATTCGGTGTGGTGGGAGCCGTCACCCCAGTGACCAACCCTGCTGTCACAATTTTTGGCAATGGGTTCGCTAACCTGGTCGCGGGCAACTCCGTGGTTTTCAACGCGCACCCAAACGGAAAAATCACCTCCGCCTATGCGTGTCAGTTAGTTAACAGATCCATATTGGAGGCGGGCGGTCCTGAAAATATGTTTACCATGCCCATGATCCCAGACCTTAAAACCCTCGACGTCATCATGGCTCATCCTGCGGTGCGGCTATTGGTCGGCACCGGAGGCCCCGCCATGGTTAAAACGCTGATGGCCTCCGGTAAAAAAGTTATCGCCGCCGGAGCTGGCAACCCTCCGTCAATTGTGGATGAAACCGCGGATTTGGCCGCGGCGGCGGCCGGGTTGCTGGGCTCCGCCTCCTTCGATAACAACCTTCTGTGTATTGCGGAGAAAGAGGTCTTTATTGTGAATTCTGTCTTTGACGCTTTCTGCCAGGAGTTCGCGAAGGCGGGGGCCCTTATGGTGAACAAGGAGCAGGGCGCGATTCTCTCTAAAAACTGCGTCGTCCAAGCGCCAAGCGGAGAATATGTAGCCAATAAAAAATATGTGGGCAAGTACGCCAACGTTATTTTAAAGGACTGCGGCATTCCCTGCGACGGAGATCCGCTGGTGGTTTTCTATGAGGCGCAGAACGACGATCCCCTTGTTCAGACCGAGCAGATGATGCCCGTAATTCCATTTGTACGCTGCAAAGACTTCGACGAGGCAATGGAGCGCGCCTATGCGGCAGAGCACGGCAACCTTCACTCCGCTTCCATCTGGTCCAAAAATTGCGACAGGGTAACCGCCTTTGGCACAATTATCAACACCACGATCTTCGTTCAGAACGGAGGGACCATGTCCGCTTTCGGCGTGGGCGGCTCCGGGACAAATTCGCCTACCATCGCGACCCCGACCGGCGAAGGTGTAACCGGCCCACAGAGCTTCGTCAGGAGAAGAAGATTCTGTATGGCCGGCGGCATCAACTACCTGCTGTAGAGCCTCGCGCGCCGCGGCCCGCTTGGCATTGCGGCGCGTTTCATAAACATGCGAGACGGGGTGAGAAAAAATGATGGTCAAGAGCTTTAAGGAGTTGGCTGAACGCGCCCAGGCTATGGCATCCAAGACTCGGATTGCGTTGGCTTGCGCCCATGACAGGCATTCGCTGGAGGCGGTCGCGACCGCGCGCAGGGACGGTATAGCCGAGAGCGTGCTCATAGGCCATTCGAAGGAGATAAAAGAAATCCTCGACGAACTCGGAGAGAGCGTCTCCGACTACGAGCTTATTAGCTGCGGAGGCATCGCCCAGTCCATAAAAACAGCGGCGGAGCTGGTTCGCGGTGGAGACGCTGGCATAGTTATGAAGGGCAAAATGGAGACCAGTGATATTATGCGCGGCATCCTCAACCATGAGAGTGGCCTGCGCACCGACAGGAGCCTATCTGTCACAGGAATCTTTGAAATTAAGGCTTACCACAAAATCTTAGGCGCGTCAGACGTGGCCATTGCGCCATACCCGGATCTCCAGGGAAAGGTAAGTATTCTGACCAACGCTGTGGATCTGTTTCACGCGTTGGGACACGACTGTCCTAAGGTGGCTGTCCTTGCCGCCGTGGAAAAGGTCAACCCCAAAATGCCAGAGACAGTGGAAGCGGACGAACTCAAGCAGATGAACCTGAGAGGAGAGCTTCCGGGCTGTGTAG
>JAIRWR010000030.1 GCA_031268885.1 Synergistaceae bacterium | reverse complement strand
AGGGGTATCTTGGCCGAATTCTTACGGGTAAACGCCTCGGAGGTGATAAATTTGCTGACAGCGGAGTTCAAGATGGAAGAAGCCGTTAAAGTTTGGAAGGAAGAGGGCATTGAAATAGGTATGGAGAGAGGTATGGAGAGAGGCATTGAAATAGGTATGGAAAAGGGTATGGAGAAGGGTATAGAGAAAGGTATGGAGAAGGGTATAGAGAAAGGTATGGAGAAGGGTATAGAGAAAGGTATGGAGAGGGGCATGGAAAAAGGCAAGTTTGAGGTTGCTCGGAGAATGCTTGCCCGCAGAATGTCAGTCAGCGACATCGTCGAAATGACCGGACTAAACGAAAAAGACGTACTCTCGCTCTAAAAACGGCTCACTGTTATGGTTCATCTGCCTATTATCAGCTCTTTTACCCGCGTCAGGACAAATTCGCAGAAATCATCTCCGTCCGCGAGTTCGAAGTTCTCCCGCAGTCCCTGACAGCGGGAGTCGCGCGGCGCCAGCGCCCTATCCGCGGCCTCCAGCATCGACAGGTCCAGTTCGCTGTCGCCGGCGGACACGCTGTACCGGCCTCCTCCGTATGTCCGCATGAAACGCGTTACGGCGGCCCCTTTTGTCAGCCCCTTTGGCATTATATAGACCTTTTTGAACGCGAAATGCAGGTCGAAGAGCGCATGATCGACAAAGTTATCCAGAGCTTCGGTGAAATGAGCGAAGGATACGCGTTTCGCGAAGATGAAAAAATCGTCCGCCAACCGCGTGTCGTAAAAAAAATCCGGCTGACCTTCCAGCCATTTTTTGTATTCCGGCAGCCTGACGATACTCTCCTCAAACAGCATCCGTGATTCATCCGCCCACTCTCCGTCGATTTCGCCGTCCTTCAGCAAGATCGCGCCGTTGCAGACCAGGGCGAAGCGAGGGTAGTTGTCTCCGAGCATCGACAGGCGGCGATACTGTTCTACAGATCGGGTTGTCACAGGGACGAATTCGACGGATTCGGCCACGCTCCGCAGCAGCTTGTACGAATTGGGAGATATATAGGACAGAGCTCTGCCGTTACGCGTCTCTACGCATATATCGCCGATCCTGGCGTTTTTGTACGAGTGGATGAGCGTATTGTCCAAGTCGGAGAAGAAGATGATACGAACATCCACAGGTTTAAAACCGCCGGCCAGAGTCCTTGGAGAGTCTGGGTTTTTCACGTGTGGGCGTCTGCCGGCACTGTTTTGATAATTCCACAGGCGTTATAGTTTACGAGAGGATATTCCATCGTCGGCGTGTTCTTCTCTCTGGCGAGCGTTATCAGATGAGAGATATACCGGCTGTCACAGCCGGGCTTGAAGAGTACGACGCCTGGAACGCGGCGGAGCAGGACGCGCGTAGTTTCGCCAACCCCGGGCTTGATGAGGTTGATGTCGCTTATGTTGAACTCGCTGGCGATTTCGCGAGCTTCCTCCATGCCGTCGAACTCCATGGCAACGGGCGTCTCCGCCTCATAGCGCTCGAATTTGAAGCGGCTCTCTATCCTATCGATAAACGTGTACGTCTTATCCTCGTCCTTCAACTTATCGTAAAACACGCATCCGTGAAAGTCGCCCTCTCCAATCAGATCTGAATGGAGGATGGTGCGGCTCATCATGCCGCATACGGTCGAGTTCAGACAGGCGCTGGCTATCAGGAAATCCTCTCGCGTTCCCGACAGGCTGGTCAGACGGGGAGGATCGGCCAGAACGGCCATCTCCTGGTCGATCCCTGGAAACTCGGTCAGCGCGGATTTCAGTTCTCTCAGTATCGCACCCTTGCCCGTCCAGCCATCGACAAACTGTAATGTGTCGGGCGGATGCCTGTCGAGGATAAATTTTACCGCGTTCTTGTCGATGCCTCTGCCGCGAATGATCGAAATGCCGTAGTGCGGAACGTTGACTCCATATCCGCGCTTCATATAGCGCTTCAGCAGTATTCCTATCGGAGTTCCCGAACGCGCGAGTGATACCAGGACCACGTTTTTTCCCCTGCGCCGGTAGATTTTTCCCGAGACGCGAGCGACCGCGCTGGCGGTCATTTCGGCGAAATTATCCAGGGCGAGTTCGAACGCGCGCATATATTCCGGTGACGGGGCGTACTCCAGGGGGAGCATTTCAGAGTAATGCGTCCCGCTTTGGATGAGAAGTTCTCGCTCGCGCGTCGGGATTGGGGCGAGCGAACCGGTGATGTCTTTCAACAGCAGTGTGACGTCTCCGGGGAGGAAGGAACCGTTCAAGCCATCCACCTCACGATGTGGATCCGCGAGTTTCCTAAAGCTCCCAGCGCGCCGAGGATCCGTCTCTCAGCGACATCGTTTCGCGGCGCGTCCGTCGCGATGACGACCGAGTCGTATCCGAGCAGGTTATATACGTACGTCTGCCGCAGCGGGTCATATAAACTCGGCAGTGCCCATTGGGATTTTATGGGATAATCCTCGACGTCCGAAGCCTCTATTGGGCTTCGCGTCGTGGCGTGACACCACGCTCTCTTGCCACGTGACCGAAGCGCGCGGCCCAGACACATCGAGGGATACATGAACTCCTCCGTCCCGAGCACAAGGATGTTCTCCCCATCCAGGCAGAGCCGCCCGACTGCTTCAGCGGCGAAGCGTTCACAGGCTGTGCGATAGTTCTCCGATATGACGCACTCACGCGGATCTGGCAACCCGGTCACTTGAATCCGTTCCGCATCCGGCGCGTTGGCGTCGGAGACCCTAGCGGGAACAGGAGGGACATCGGGAGCGGTTATCTTGGAAGAGTCGATCCGCGTCAGATAGGCGAATGAGATCCGTTCGCCGTCTTGCGAAATATTCGCGTCAGCGCCGAAGATCAGCGCCGCCACAGTAAATCTGACGGCTGGCTTGGCGAGCCCCTGGCTTCTTATCGCGCGGATGAAGTTGACGATGGTCCTTCCGGTCGTTATCTCGTCATCGACGAAGATTATCCTGTCGAAACCATCGAGTTCCTTTACGTGGAGCGCGTGGTCAGTCGCGTGGCTGTGCTCCTCCAGGAACTCCACGGATGGAATCCGCCCGCCCATGTACTCACGGGTCGTATGGCAGTAGACCGAACCGGCAACTTCAAGCGCCACCGCGGCGCCGATTGCCGTCGCGGTTTCGGCGAATCCAACCACGAGAACCCGCTCGCCGCGCTCGCACGACTCCGCGGCGAGCCTTCCCAACTGGCTGAAATACGCCAACGCTTCGAGCGGATTGATGGGGGTATGTTTCCCCTGCATCCTATTGACGATGAGAAATGGACGCTTGGCGTTGTTCTGGCGTTTTGCGACGCCCACAAGCTGCTTCTCGTCGTATAGCGTCTTGTTTTCTACGAACAGGCGTCCCATCGCTACAGCTCCACTGGCGATTCGACATAAGAGACAGTCGCGTCGCGTTTTTCGAAGGACCATGACTTGTCGATTCCGAGAAGTTTATTCACCGCTATGTTTGGGATATTCACCCCGAGCGCGAGAGCGGACATTTGGACGCCGCCAGACAGCCGTGTGTTTACCTCCAGAATATACGGGACACCGCTATCGAATTTGAACTGGGCGTTGAAGGGAGACTCCAAGCCGAACTCCTCCGCAATCCGTTCGCATGTTCGCGTGATATCGTCGTCGAATTTGATCCGCTCCGATCGTCCGGTCCCCTTGAAACGCGGGACTATGATGTTTCCTTGGGCTGTCTTGAGGCAATCGGCACTGACTTCAGCTCCGGACAGGTATGGCATCAGAAGCAGATCTGGAAATTGTCCAGCGTTTTCGAGCAGCGTAATCGCGTTCTGATATGTTATCTTCGTGTTGAAGCTCCGATGGATCCAACCCTTGCTCAAGATTGAGTCGTCTACGACGCGGAAACTCGCCGCTCCTTCGTCGCGTGTAAATTTAAAACAGATCCTGTTGTCATTCGTCTTTAACTCACAGTATGCTTCTTCAAATTCCACAGCCGTTTTCGCGATCTTGTACGGCGGGACGCTTCCTATGCCCAGTCTCTCGAACATGGCGTAGGCGCTCGCCTTGTCGTTCAGCATGTTCAGCGTCTTAGCGCCACGCTCAGCCAGTATCTTCACACCCAACGCGCCGAATTCTCGCGCGTGTTCCGCTATCGCGAGCATTCCACGCCGTGGCAGGAAGACATCCACGGCGTGAGCGCGGCAAAAATCCAGACAGAAGAGTACGTACTCTCCCTCGTCATCATAGGGCGGTTCCGCGTAAAATTCATCGCAGACTGTCTTATAGACACAGTTTTCATCACTGCTACTGCCGATAACGTAGAAATTCAGCCTGTCGTCGCGGCGGATCAGCTCAATGATGTGATATGCCGTGCTGAACCAGTGATTCAGCCAGATTCGGATATCTCTCATTCGCGCGACGGCATATGGCCGTTTGGAAAAACAGCGCTAAGGTCAAACGTGTCAAAGTCAGTGAGACGCGATGAACTGTCACGTGTCAAGATAAAAAACGCTCCTTTAGGCCGAACGCCGTTTTCGCCATTCAATCAGCGCTTTCTTACTTCAGACTAAATCCAAGTCTGCGTATAAATCCCTTCAAACCGCCTGGGTTACGGGTTTGTATCAGGACGGTGCCGGGTCCCTTGAAACGGCAGACCAGGCATTCGCCGGACATGAAGCTAGAGATCCACCCGTTCGACGCCTTTTCTATTTTGTACTGCATATAATCGGGCCAAGCCACCAGATGCCCATTATCGATTATAACCTCCTCGCCGGCGGCGATGTTTATGGCGTGAATCGCGCCGTAGCTGCTCAAGAACACTGTCCCCTTGCCCGAGACTTTCAGAATGAAAAAACCCTCCCCTGAAAAGAGGCCCTTGAACAGGTTCTGCATTTGAGTGTTTACCTCGACGCCCTCCGTCGCGGCCATAAACCCGTCCTTCTGGACATTGAGGCCGTAACTGCCGTCCAGTGCCACATCCGAAATATCGCCAGGGAGCGAGTGAGCGAGGAGGGCTTCACCTGGACCCCTGCTGGCGGTCAGATATTGAAAGAAAAACTTCTCGCCGGACAGCATACGGGTCAGTCCGCGCAGAATCCCCCCTTCGACACCACCAGTGACGTCGACCGTGTTGGACATTGAGACCATCGCGTCTGATTCCGCTTTTATCTTCTCGCCCTGCCGCAATTCGTATTTGAGGATCGGGAAAGTTCCTTTGTAAAGAATCTCGTAAGCCATTTAGTAAACAAACTCCTTTTGATTTAGATTCATACGGTCCATAATAAAGTTACAAAGATTAGGATCAAGAGCTCAGGGACTCTCAGCATAGACATCGGCTCTCGTTTGAACGCGGGTTGCATTACTTGCGCCCCGCCACCCAGCGGAGCCCCCAGCCGAACTCCTCGTCCATCGGCTTGTGTCCTTTGAAAAATCTCACGATCTTCTCCACGCTGAACGTGTCGTTTACGTTTTCCAGCATTGCGATGGCGCACATGGTCTCCTGAGAGCCGTACTCGTCCATTCTGACGATGATGTCGCCCCCGCCAGGATACTTCAGCGTGACCACGCCATCCGCGTTCTTCCAATTGGCCGCGCCGGAGTAGATGAACGTGTAAACCAGGACGCGCTTTATCTTGGAGGCCATCTTCCCGTTCACTCGAAGGTTTTCGCCGCCCTCCACAGCTCCGGTTCTGTCATCGCCGTCAAGCGCGATATACGGAGGGGAGTTGAGACTTCCGAAGTTATTCCCAAGCGCCTGGACCGAGCCCTTTTCTCCATCTTTGAGTTCGTAAAGACAGCCCAAATCCAGGTCTATCTTGCTGAGTATCCCCTGCTTTTGCGTCCAGTTGAGGTTGATGAGAATTTCGCCCAGATCCGCGCCGCGTTTTTTCAGGCTGACCTTCTGTCCCTTGCGAAGTTCGACCTTGGCGCCCGGCAGGGAGCGAGGGGGTTCTCCTGCTGACGCGGAGGTCCTGACTACCGCGGCGTCTGGCGCTTCCACACCGCCGTAGCGCTTCAGCAGTTCCTTCAATCCGCCGTCGAACCCGCTGGCCACACATGCTATACGCCACGGACCCTTGCGGTAGATTTCGATGGCGATGACCGCTCTTTCGCCGTGAAAGTCCCTGCCCGAAAGGTTCAGGCCGAGCGCGTTTACGCCGCTGCCCACCGTCAGCCCGAGTGAACGAATGTCGCCCATCGTGCTGCCGCCGTCGATATTTACGGTGAACACGAGTTTGTTTATCGCGCTCGGCAGTCTGGAGAGGTCAATGCTGAAATCCGCCCTGCCCGGAGACTGAGAGAGGGTTATCTCGCCGTTCGGCGTCCTGACCTGGTTGAAGAACACCATGAAACGGTCGTCGGACAGTCTATCTAACTCGTCCACGCCGAAACAGCAGAAATCATACTCCGCGCTGCCGTCGACGCGCACGCTCACAGTGAACTCCTTCGAGGGATCGGCGTAGTTTTCGAGCCTGTCCCTAAAACCCCTCTGTACGGATTTCATCTCCGCTAGTCTCTCCCTTCGCATGTTCGCCGGCTGACCGTATCTTCCGGCGGCTTTGGCAGGGCCCTGTGTTTTATCCTTTTTCGTACTACTCGACGCTGACGCCGAAGTTTTCACAGAGGGCCCTGAGCCCGCCCTGGAATCCGCTGCCTATGGCGTTGAACTTCCACTCCGCCCCGTTGCGGTACAGCTCGGCTATGACGACCGCCGTCTCTATAGAAAAATCCTCTCCAAGGTCGTATCGGATGAGTTCCGCGCCCTTGCCTTCATCGACGATGCGGATAAAGGCGTTCGATATCTGCCCGAAGTTCTGTTTCCGTCTCTCCGCCTCGTGAATCGTCACTGTAAAGCTGATTTTCAGCACAGCTGGGGGAACCTTCGACAGATCCACCTTGATTTGCTCATCGTCGCCCTCTCCGGCGCCGGTGAGATTGTCGCCGGTGTGTTCCACCGCCCCGCTGGCGTGCTTCTGGTTTCCGTAGAACACGAAGTCGTCCTGCGACGGGACTTTTCCGTTCTCGGCAAGCAGGAATGCCGCGGCGTCAAGGTCAAAGTCCGAGCCGCCGTCATACTTGTTGGTATCCCACCCAAGGCCGATGATTATTCTGGCAAGGCCGGGATTTGTTTTGGTCAAGTCAACTTTCTGTCCCTTTTGCAAACTGATCGCCATATTTAATCACCTCAAATTTTATATGTTTACCCCGTAGCTCCTGCACAGAGCGGCAAGGCCGCCCTGGTATCCGGATCCGACGGCGTTGAACTTCCACTCTCCCCCGTGCTTGTAGATCTCACAGACAACGATCGCCGTCTCGACGGAAAAGTCCTCCCCGAGGTCGTAACGAACCAGGTCAGTTCCCTTCATGTCCTTGTCATTTGCCATCTGCGCGATACGCACGTAGGCGTTGGACACCTGGCCGAAATTCTGGCTCCGCTCGACCGCTTCGTGTATTGTGACGGTAATCGCTATCTTCGACACATCGGGGGACATCTTCGAAAAGTCTATGACGATCACCTCATCGTCGCCCTCGCCGGCCCCGGTGAGGTTGTCCCCGGTGTGAGTCACAGCGCCGCCGCGTCCCTTCAGGTTGTTATAGAACACAAAATCGGCGTCGCTCGCGACCTTTCCGCTCTCTCCGAGTATGAAAGCCGCTGCGTCGAGGTCGAAATCAGCGCCTCCGTCATACTTGTTGGTGTCCCAGCCCAAGCCGATCAGCGCCCTGGTGAGGCTCGGGTTGCCCTTGGTCAGATCGACCTTCTGTCCCTTTTGCAGACTGATAGCCAATAGTTTTCACTCCTTTCAAGCTTGTCTTTACTTTATGCCTACGCCTACAATCGCCTGTTACGGCAAGCAATGGAATATAGAGACAACTCTGTTCGCGATAGACCGCGTTCGAACGGAAGCCGATACATCCGCCGGGCGCCAGTGAACACCCGCTCGATTCTTTCGTCTCCGGGCCTATGATCTCAGGCCTGTATCACCTGTACCTCTGGGCAAGTTCGGATATGCCCTTGTCCTTTGTTGCCTGACCGATAGCGTTGAATTTCCACTCTTCGTTGTGGCGGTATACCTCGCCAAAGATCATAGCTGTCATGCCGTCATAGTTCTCCGATAGGTTGTATTTGCACAGTTCCTGCTGGTTGTCCGCGTTGACGACGCGTATGAACGCGTTGCGTATCATTCCGAAGTGCTGCTGGCGATCCGCGGCCTTGTATATATTCACCACGAACATGATCTTGTCGAACTTGGCCGGCACTTCCTTCAAATTGATGAGGATCTGCTCGTCATCACCCTCGCCGCCCCCGGTGAGATTGTCGCCCTGATGGCGTACAGCGCCCGAAGCATGGCTCAGATTTCCGAAATATACGACGTCCTCGACTCCGGCAAGTTTACCGCCCGACAACAACAACGCGCTTGCGTCACAGTCGATATCCGCCTGCTTCTTTCCGCCTAACAGCCCGCCTAAAAAACCTTTCTTCTGCGACTCCGCGCCAGCCTCGTCCCATCCGAGCCCTATCATCAGTTTTTTCAGCCCGGCGTTGCCCTTCGTCAAATCTACCTTTTGCCCCTTCTGTAAATTCACAGACATTGAAAACTCCCTCCCGGCGGTACTCTTTACCGCCTCTCGTTGAAGATCTTCGCTCCTTCGATAAAATCCGCGATAAGCCGGTCAAAACCCAAATATAACCGCCTGCCGCGATTTAAGCGGTCTGAACATTGAATCTAAGACTGATTTAATGTCAGAGCCCTGGAGAGTGAGGACTCAAACTTGGTAAAGCCATGAAACCATCAAATTGTAACACGTATCGGATAAAACAGTAAATATCCTCACTCAGCGACCGGCACAACATCGCCGTTCTTCAGTCTCCGATCTTTTACCTCCCAGGTCTCCGCGTCAGAGCGCCGCCTCGAAGATCTCCGGCTCGTCTGGATCGAAAGGAGATTCGTCGGACGGGTTGGGAGTACGGGGTTCACTGGCATCGTCGTCGAGATCGCCTTCGTAGGGCAACTCAAGCGATGTTCCAGCGTCCGGCACTGGCACATCCTTATAGCCCGAGAGGCCGATTGTGAGTGCTACAAAGAGCAGAACAAAGAACAGTATCAAAAGATTTGACTTCCACATGAAGACTTCCCCCTCTCACGTTCTTACACTAATATAAGGCATTCGAGGATGATTTTCCACACTGTTTCGCATATTGTCTGTCACTTCCTCGAATCACAGGTTTGGCGCTTGGTAACGGCACTGAGTTGAGAAGTTCCGCGCGGTGCCGCTCAGTGGTGAATTGGGTGGGACGGGTGATGATGTAAACAGGCGAACAGTGGTTCGAGGGCAGGCATTAGCGCATTGACAAAAGGTTCATAGAACTTATAATTAAGAAAATTTTTTCGGAAAGTATTTTCTCTGATAATTGAGAGTAAACTTCAATGAGCACAAAGGATGATACCGCGTGGAAGATTCGGCGTTTACATTGGCGGCGGCGCGACGGTGTGTTTGGCGTGTTTGGATTCTGTCCGTCCGTTATATTAAGATCATGGCTCTATATACGCCATTATACTTTGTACGTTATTTAAAAAACTGTGTAATGTATTGTCGTCTATGGAGTGTGATCTGTCGAGAGGAGGCGATCTATGCCATATTATCGAAAATTTTCGAGCTTTTGAGGATGGCGGAATCTGTCTGAGGTTCTGGTTTGCTTGATTGCATCGGTGCCGATTCGAGATCGGCGGCTTGAAGTCAAACTGGTTTTCCGGAGCTCGAAGTGCCGTGATTGACGCTTGTTCGAATCGAATTGGTATGACTTAAACTCAAGGGAGGCTGTGACTATTATGAAAAAGAGGTTTGCCGTTGTTCTTGTTCTGGTATTGGCATTTGCGATGTGTCTTGGCGGAGCTGCTTTTGCGGCGGATAAAAAACCTGTTGTGGGACTGGTCATGAAATCTCTCGCAAACGAGTTCTTCAAGACGATGGAGGAGGGTGCCCGCAAGTTTGCCGCCGGGGACGGCACGTTCGATCTGATACCGGTGGGCATGAATTCCGAGACTGACATCGATACGCAGATAAACGCCATGGAGAACTTCATCTCCCAGAAAGTCAGCATGATAGTCCTGGCCCCGGCCGACTCCGTCGGGCTCATCCCGTCCGTCAAAAAAGCTGTGGATGCTGGGATACTTGTAATCAACATCGACGTCACCCTGGATAAAAAGGCGCTGAAGGACAGCGGCCTGCCCGAGGACTTTCTATTTGTCGGTCCCGACAACGAGGAAGGGTCCTATCTGGTCGGCAAGTTCCTTGGCGACAAGATAGGCAAAGGCGCCAAGGTCGTAATAATAGAGGGCAACCCCGGCGCGGATAACGCGACGCAGCGCAAGAACGGATTCATGAAGAGCGTCGAGGAGTACGGCTTCAACCTCGTGGAATCGACCACCGCTCACTGGGAGACTGAGGAAGCTAACACCGTGATGTCAAACCTGCTCATCCGCACCCCTGATATCGCGGGTGTTATGTGCGCGAACGATTCGATGGCCCTCGGCGCTGTCCGTGCCATAGAGGCGGCCGGAAAGGGAGGTCAGGTTCAAGTTGTTGGCTTCGATAACATAGAGGCCTGCCAGGCGCTCATAAAAGATGGCAAGATGTTAGCGACGGTTGATCAGTTCGGTCCCGATATGGCGGCAAACGCCATCAAAGTGGGACTGCGCATTCTGGGCGGAGAAAAAATCTCCGGCTGGGAGAAGACCCCCGTGGCGGTTGTATCGGAGAAAGAGCTGTAAAAATTAAGAAGAAAGCGCGGCTCGAAGGGCTTGCGGGCTCTAAATCGGGAAATACGCGGGGAGGGCCCGCAAGATATCAGAGTAAAGCTTGATCAACAGTGATCGCGTTGCGCGAAATTGTGTCCGCGCAACGGTGCGCATCAGACGTTTATTTTATGCCGGTTGTTGTTGAGTGTGTCAATCTGCCGCGGGAGAGTCTGGGGCGAGGCTTGATCCGTTCATTCGCGATCTTGCGAAACAATCGCGTATTGGGGAGGTTATGAAGAATTGAAGTATAAATCATTAGCTATATGTCTGTTACTTTTGTTTATCGCGCTGTTTTCGGCGGGTGACGCGTTATCGGCGGAAAAGGTCATATTGGACTCCGATATGGTCGAGCTCTTCGATGATGGCGTAGCCATGCTCATGCTGGCAAATCATCCCGGTATCGACCTTTTGGGAGTGACGGTCGTCACCGGAAATCAATGGCTTCAGGACGGACTTGCGGCGGGAGTTCGTCAATTGGAGCTGGCGGGCCTGAGTAATATCCCAATAGTCGCCGGCGCGCGCTGGCCGATGAGGTCAGGGCGTTACGAAGCGGTGGCGCCGCAGTCCATCACCGGTCTCGATTGGTCGGGCTACGAGAGAATACTCTATGGCATGGGGGTCTCCACTTATGCCGGAGCGTTTTCCTCGTGGGGTCACACGGAACCTGTGTCGCCAACCCCTGAGACCGCATGGAAGACGGTTTTCGCCGCAAAATACGGAACCACGCCAGCCTACGAGCTCAAAATGGACGAGCGTCCGGCATTCAGTGGAAAATATCAGCACGCGGCTGATTTCATAGTAGAGATGGTGAACAAATACCCTGGTGAGATAACGATCATCGCCATCGGTCCCTGTACCAACCTTCAGATAGCCGCCACGCAGGATCCCACGATAATACCCAAGGTCAAGAAGGTCATCTATATGGGCGGAGCGGTCAACGTGGCAGGTAACACGACCCCGGCGGCGGAGTTCAACTGGTGGTTTGACCCCGAAGCGGCAAGGTTTGCGGTGCGCGCGCCGTGGGGCAAAATAGATCCCAAGGAAGAGAAGATAACTCAATACGTCGTGCCCCTTGATGTCTGCGAAAAACTGCACTTCACCCATGAGCGGTACAGCAAGATAGTCGGTCTGCCCGGCATTAACCCTGACATCAAGGCGATGTTCGAAAAAAATTACGCCGATTACGCGCCGGAGAATTCGACCGAGGACTCCTATGTATGGGATGCTATCACAGCCGCCGTCTTGATCGGAGAGATAAATGACGACGACATAGTTCTTCCCGAGGACGGCGACTTGAGCAAGACGGGGTACTTCGATTGGTGGATAGATGTCAACGCCGATTACAACATCGACTACGGCAGAAGTCCCGGTTATAAGAATCAAGGTCCGGTTGGGACACAGAAGGTCCGCGTGATAAACACCGTCGATGAAGATAAATTCTGGGACCTTGTATATGCCGGACTCGACCCCAGTTACAGCGAAAGCGACGATTCAAGTAACAATAGCGGCAACAGTAGTAACGGTTGTTCAGCCGTTCCCATTGGAATGTTGGCGGTATTGGCCGCAATACCGGCATTCTTGCGGAAACGCTGAGAGCGGGAGGTGTTACAGATCATGAAGAAAAAAACTATCATTTGTCTGTTGCTGGCAGTGTCGTTTGCCTTGCTTGCCACGGCGGCGTTCGCCGCTCCGAAGAAGGTCATCCTCGACTCCGATATGAGGCCAGGTTTTGACGATGGAGCCGCTCTTGTGCTGTTGTGCGCTTATATGAGGACGGAACTCGGTGGTAAAATCGACCTGCTGGGCGTCACGGTCGAAGCGGGAAATGAATCGCAACCAAGAGGATTCGCTCATGGAGTGAGACAGTTGGAGATTATCGGCGCGAAAGACCTTAGTCATACCGACGGCACATCGGGAGTTCCAATTTATATGGGAACTCGCTACGGGCTCCGCGCGGAGCGAATGGACAAGGAAGTCTTTGAGGCCGAGGAGTTCATAACGGGCAAAGTTCGTTATCCTGGATACTTTGGATGGGTGACGAATCAGGCGTACAAAGGCAACCCAAACAGGGACCCCATGCAGCCGTGGCAGGATTTTTACAAGGGCACGGTCGAAGATGATACCAATTACGGCAGATATGGCGTCGGAGAACCGGCTTACCCGTACGCTTATTACCCCAAGCAGAGAGACGGTACCTCCAAGGCTGATTTCGGCGGTATTGACAACGCGGTTGATTTCATAATCAAGGCGATCAACGACAATCCGAATAACGAAGTGACCATCCTGGCCATAGGCCCCCTCACGAATATCGCTCTCGCGCTGCGTAAAGATCCGGGCATCGCCGGCAAGGTAAAGGAAATAGTCTACATGGGGGGCTCCTTTTATATGAAGGGCAACTCGTCGGCCGTCGCGGAGTTCAACTGGTGGGCAGACCCGGAGGCAGCAAAGATGTGTGTGCGCACACTATGGGGTAACCAGACATCTCAGGCCTTCAAGGACTACGGAAACCAGATAATTGACGGGCTCGAAGCGGCGGTTTATCTGAATGCCCTGCCAACGTCGGCGGATGTGGAACCAGCGCAATCATCAAATTATAGCCAGGCCGAGGAGGATTGGTTCGCTAAGTCTAAGTTTTTCTACGACGATTTGGTGGAACAGTGCCGCTTTTATCGCCGCCTTCCCGGGGCGGGCGGCGCTTACGATGTAATCGCGGCGGCGTGGATTATCGACCCCAGCGTGGTGACGACGTGGTATTCGAGCGGCAGCGAGAACCCTGTGACGACAAATAAAGAAATAGTTGGGCTGGCCGTGGATGTGGACTCCAATTACTCGATGAACTACGGAAGATCTATCGCTTACGCCCCACGGGCAGGCGCGGCGACTGGACCGATAGGCGCGCGAAAGGCCGCGATCATGGCCAACACAGATCCGGTGAAATTCTGGAATGAGATCGTAGCTCCAGCGTTTATGGATCCGAACAAGCTCATCCCAACCATAGATGAAAGTTATAAGCCATAGGGCAGCCGGCCGGGTAGTTTTGAGATAATTTCTTGAGAGTGGTGACCTATATATAGATAAATTGCTTGTGAACTTAGTAATAGCAACACTTAAACGGCTACAGCAATGCATAACGCGCAAATGACGTTGTCAGAGTTTCTATAGACGATTTCTCTATATATACTGGAGAGTTCAAAGTTCTCACATTAAGAAGTTGAAAAGCCTTCTATCGATGTACATAATCCTTTAGTACTCCACTACGAAAGGAGGTTGCCATCGGTAGAAGGCTTATA
>JAIRWR010000112.1 GCA_031268885.1 Synergistaceae bacterium | reverse complement strand
AGGTTGCTTGGCGCGCTTGAGATAGTGGCAGTCGGTACACAGGCCCTCAGAGGCTCGCGCAACTCATCCGGCTTCATAAAATCCGTGAAGGCGGCGTGTGGCGTCTTGATCCTTACGATCGACGGAGACGAGGAGGCCAGGTTCTCATATGCGGGCGCGATCGGGGCTCTCGGCAGACCGGCGTTGGCGGGAGAGGTTCTCGTGTTCGATGTGGGAGGAGGAAGCAGCGAGATAATCAGCGGAAACGGGCTGGAAATCGAGTGCTGCAGCAGCTTGCGATTCGGCGCTCTGTCGCTGCACAGAGGGTTCTTTGAAGATATGCCGGCTCCAATCCCAGACGACGTGAGGAGACGCGCCGGAAGCTATGTGAAGTCGCTGCTGGAGGACGACGCCACGGTTTCTCTCATCAGGGAGGGCAGGGCGGGGACGGCATCCTGCGTGGGCGTGGGAGGGACCATTACCACTCTGGCCTCGGTCATGCTGGGGCTCGACCCGTACGATCCATCGATGGCGAACGGTTCGCTGCTCGAAATCAGCGAGGTAGAACGTCAGATAGAACTCTATTCTTCCATGGCGCCTCAGGCTCGGATGAAGATAAAGGGGCTCGGTCCGAAGCGCGCCGATATAATCCTGGCCGGCGCGTGTATAGTGGGCGAGCTCATGGGATTCTTTGAAGCCAAGACCGTTACGGTGAGCGACCGCGGGCTCAGATATGGCGCGATGGAGAAGTTCTTCGGCTGAGTCCCCAGACCTCTCGCGGTCATATATCAGCCCCGTTTTGCCGCGTACTCGTCATTTACGTTTCTCTGGACGGCAGTTATAATAGCGTGAGGAACCTTGGGAGGTGTCTCATGATGGAAGCGCGGGCCGATGAAATAATCAAAAAACTGAACGACATGGCCGAGTTGGATGGCGACCTCTCTGAATCCAAACTTGGGCAGCTTGATTTGTTTGGAATACGCGGTATGCGTTTTCTGGACATCTCGCACGAAAAACTTCTTGAGCTTGTGGAGGAGATAGGCTATCCCCGTCAAGATCTCGCGGCCGAGCTCTGGGAGAGTAACCAGTACGAGGCGAAGATATTATCGTGTATGTTGAGCGATCCTAACGAAATAACCGAAAAACAGGCCGATGATCTTGTTAATAGCATGAGCTCATGGATGCTCAGCGAGTATTTTTGTGGAAAAATACTATGGAAGCTCCCCTTCGCGCTCAAAAAGGCGGCTGAGTGGGCGGATTCGAACACAGAGACCGTCCTGTGCACCGGTTTCAATCTCATTGCGTCGATTGCTTACCGCGCATCCGAAACGACCGGCGGTAAACCTGGTTTTTTCGACAACGCCCTCTTCCTGGCCAGAAAACACGCGTCTGACGCCAGTCAGCTGGTGCGGAAATCCATCAGTTCCGCATTGGCCATGATCGGCAAGATCAACAGGAATTGGCATGAAGCCGCAGTCGAGACCGCCGAGGAGATAGCGATGCAGCCTTCGGCGGAGGCCCGCTGGGTCGCTTCGCAAGCGTTGGGGGAATTGAGGAGCACTCGAGTTTCGAACTCGCTGTTTCAGGGGGAGTGATAGAGATAAAAAGTTCTGTATCACGCCGCGGCGGATTGTATGTGGTATCTGTCATGGCGGCGCTCTTCTATGTGTTGTCTCTTCCGGCGGCAAGCTGCCATGCCGCGACTCTGATCACATCCGGAGATGAAAACGTCAAGCTCGTCTCGATCGACTGCCTGGTGAAGGACAGCACCATTTCGACCGAATACAGCGCGATAGTCCGAAAATACGCGGATGGCGCGATCAGTCCCGACGTCTGGCTTCCATCCGGACTTCTCGTGAAGTTGAACTTACAGATAAAGCTCAACAACGAGAAAAAATCATTCACCCTCCGCCTGCACCGTCCCCTTGAGACCCTCGAGATCCCTGGGCTTGAGTCATTTGTGCCCGGCGCGCTTGATCTGGAGTTTCAGGCGCTGAGCGCGGACAATACGCAGTACTTCAACGCGAGCGGCGTCGAGCGGTATACGGGGCTTTCATTTCTGCTTCCGGAAGCGCCAGGGAATAGGGGAGGCAACCTTCTGATCGGAGGAACTCCCCGAAGGGAGCGCCACGCCGCGGATAACGTGCCGCGCGGCGCTCCGCAGCCTCTGTCAGCCCCCTTCAACCTCGTCTGGGATCATATTGCGGGAATCAACCCTGACATCTCGTCCGCTGATTCCCTTCCTCCCGTGAAGGTGCTGTCCCCAACGTGGTTTGCCCTCTCCTCGCCGGACGGAGATATCACAAACAAGGGCGATGTCGCGTACACGGCATCCGCGCACATGAACGGATATCAGGTATGGGCTCTGGTTTCAAACGGGTTCAACAGGGATCGCACCAAAAAATTCCTCGCGTCGAAACGAGCTCAAGATATCTTCATAGCGAGGATGCTGGCTTATGCGGCGATATACGGGTTTGACGGAATCAATATCGACTTCGAGGGCGTTGCTAACGACGATGCCGCCAGACTGACTGGCTTCGTCCGCAGGATGTCCGACGCCGCCCACGCGATGGGTTTGTTCTCGTCCATAGACGTCATGGTTCCCTCTAAGTGGTCCACTGTCTACCAGAGAAAGGAACTGTCCAAGATAGTTGACTACGTTGCTGTGATGACGTATGACGAACACTGGAGGACATCTCCCAAGTCTGGATCGACCGCCTCTCTGCCTTGGGTCAAGGCGGCTTTGGAGAGGACTCTGGCGGAAGTTCCGGCGTCAAAGCTGCTTCTCGGAATACCGCTCTACACCAGGGAGTGGATTGAGACGAAGGACAAAAACGGACGCTTGAAGGTCTCCTCAAAGACGATGGCCATGGCCTCTGTCGATGTAAGGCAGACAGAGACGTCGTCCGTGTCGAAGTGGCTGCCCGGCGCTGGACAGAACTACCTGCAGTTTACGGAGGGAGGCGCCACCCACAAGATATGGATAGAGGACAGTAAATCGATAGGCCTCAGAATGGATCTAGTGGAAGAAAAGAAGCTGGCTGGCGCCGCGTTCTGGCGAAGGGGTTTTGAAAAACCCGAAATCTGGGAGCAGACAGTGAAACTATCTCAGGAGAGATGAGCGGGCATGAGGAGAGAGCGAGGCGGTTTCCTGGCTAAAGTTGCCGCGATGCTGTCCGCTCTGTCTCTGATGGTCCTTGTGGCGTATATGTTTATACCTGGCGGTCTGATGTTGCCACGGAGATTATAGGCGTCTTGTTCGCCGGTTCAAGATCTCTGAAGAGTATCACCATTCCCGGCAGTATGACATATATCGCCCACGGAGCGTTTTCAAGGATCGGATCGCTGACTGGCGCTGTCATTCCAGAGGGTGTCGAGTCCGTTGGTGCGTCGGCGTTCCAGGGCTGCGTATCCCTCATGAGCGTGGACATGACGTCGGCAGTGCGGCTTCGCTTGCGATACCGCGGACGACGGTTATCGGAGGGGAGGAGTGCTCGGTTGACGAAATCGGCGACGGCGCGTTTTTTGACTGCGAGTCCCTGGTTGGCGTGATCGTTCCCGCAAGCGTAAAGTTTATAGGCGGCGCTTTCAACAGGAACCGGCAGATAACTGTCATATACTGCGAGGCAAGGAGAGAACCGGAAAACTTGTCACGTGGGTGGAACTCCGTGCACCCGGCGTACTTGAGAGTTCAAAGTTTGTAAATATCGTGCCGCATTCGGTAGGTCGGGATCGCCTCTTGAATCCATCCTGGGACGAATTATTTGCAGTATGCCCAAATACGGCC
>JAIRWR010000077.1 GCA_031268885.1 Synergistaceae bacterium | reverse complement strand
GGTCTTGAATTTCTACGAAGGTCTGCTATCATAGATAGGGTTTTAGGGATTGCTCTCTGGAGTAATGCAATGCCAATTTTAAATTTAAAGGAGTATGATGTAATTTGAAGCTCAACATGTCTTTTGGGAAGTTTGTGTCAATGTTGTCAATCACGATTATTGCCGTCGCGTTGATGGCGGGAGTTGTACTCGCGGCCGACGTGCCAACCGATGGGACCGAGACCTATCTCTCCTATGTAGCGACGACGGAGTGGCTCAAGGCAAATCTGGATAAAGTCGTCATCATCGACGCGCGCGACCCGTCACTCTACAAAGGGCAGCAGGGGCATCTGCCCGGAGCTGTAAACGCCGAGTGGAAATACTTTGCCAATGTGAGCGGTAGCGTCGGCAACCCAAAGTGGGCGACTGTGCTTGAGCCGGAGGCGTTGGCCAAGAAGATCGGCGCCCTTGGAGTGGACGGCAAAAAACCGGTTATAGTTTATGGCGATGGCGGCGACTGGGGAAACGCGGGATGGGTAGTCTGGGTATTGCGCCTGACCGGATTTAAGGACGCCAGGATATTGGATGGCGGCTTCACAGCCTGGCGGGCATCAGGAGGAAAGACCGACAGCAAAACCAATACTAACAAAGCTGTTTCATACCCCAATACGAAGTTCAACGAATCCTACATCGTATCGACCGAATGGATGAAGGAGAATGTTCAGGACGCCTCCATCGGCATAGTAGATGTGCGCACACAGTCCGAGTACACCGGTGAATCGCGTTTCTTTGGCGAGCGTCGTCCGGGACACATCCCCGGAGCGATCAACTTTCCAATAGACCGGGTGTTCACGCCGGACTTCAAACTGCTTCCAGAGGCAGATCTTCAATCACTCTTGAGCGAGTCCTTCCCCGACAAGGAGCGGACGATAATCCTTTATGATACATCCGGCGTCCGTTCCGCGTTTATGACGATGGCATTCAGGCTCGCTGGGTATAAGAACGCGCGTAATTACGACGCGTCATATCAGGTCTGGTGTTCTGATGCCGACACGGAGATAGCTCAGGGTCCCAACCCGAGATAAATAATAGGCGGATTGAGGAACGCCGCTATTTGAGCAAAAGTTGAATTTTTTCAGCTCGAGTGATCCGATCACTTCAAATTTCGGGTCACTCGTTTTTTTGTAATACCGACCCGCATTCATAAAGAGAGTTAATGCCTATGCAGAGCGCAAAAAAACACTAGCTTTAACTATTATATTCGCAAACGCTGACCTGGAGAGAAAGAGGAGCAGATGACGATGACCACAATATCCACTCTTGTCTCGATCGCGGTGATTGCCGCAATGGTTCTGCTTTGGAGCATCAAGGTGTACAGCGACTTAGTCGTCCTGTCTAACCTCAAAGACGAGGCGTGGCACGGGGTGGACGCGCAGTTGAGACGTAGGTTTGACCTCGTTTCCAGCTTTGTGAAAACCGTTGCGGATACGCGCGCGGACGACGTTGACGTCAGGAATGTAGAGGAGGCCTTGTCGATGATACAAAGAGCGTCAACACAAGCCGCCAGGATCGAGGCCGAAAACTCGCTCTCATCGTCGCTTCGTCTCCTGCTCGAATCGGCAAAGGAATGCAGCGAGACGACGACCGACCCAAATTTTGGGCGGATTCTCGACAAACTATCGTTCCAGGAGAACGAACTTATCCTCGCAAGGCTCTTTTACGACGGGATGGCACAAGACTTCAACGACTTCGTCCTCTCATTTCCGTCGTCGATTATCTCCCGAAAACTGGGATACCGAGATGTTCCGTACTTCGAAGACCTTCGCGCGTCCTGACCGCGTACAAGCATAATACCGCGCGACAATCACAAAGCGCGGGCACAGGGCTGGCACAGAGCCCAGTTCAATCGAATATTCTCTCGCAGGCGTTCCTGGACTCTTCTCCCTCTCGCTCTCTCAGATAATCTCCATCGAAACAAGCCGTGCATAGCCTGTCGCCAGGCAGACCGATGGATTCGACCATGTCCTCCAGACTTAGATAGCAGAGTGAATCCACGCCGATGGACTCTGCTATCTCCCCGACCGTGTGACTCGCGGCCGTCAGGTCGCCCTTGGAAGGAGTGTCAATGCCGTAGAAGCAAGGATAACGAACAGGCGGAGACGATATCCTAAGATGAACAGACCTCGTCCGGCACTCCCGAATCATCGAGACGACCAGCCCAGCGGTGGTCCCCCTCACTATAGAGTCGTCAACCAAGATGGCGCTGCGGTCGCGGAAGAGATCCGGGCTCGGGTTCAGCTTTATTCGCACGCCAAGCTCCCTGACCCTTTGCGTCGGTTGAATGAATGTACGGCCTACGTATCTGTTGCGGACGACGGCGGCTTCGTACGGAAGCCGCGACTCCTCGGCATAACCGAGGGCGGCCGTTGTGCCGCTGTCCGGCATCGGCGCGACGAAGTCGGCGTCACCAGAGGTAGAACCGGAGAAGAAACACTCTCCCCGAGTGCTTTTGGCTAGCCTGCGTCCCATCTCCCGGCGCGCCATATACACCGATATCCCCTCTATAACGCTGTCGGGCCTCGCCAGGTATACGAACTCGAACGAGCAAAGCCGCCCACAGCCAGGAGTCAAGGGCATTTTGTACGACGAGAGCCCGCGTTCGTTTATCAGCAGTATCTCTCCCGGCTCTATGTCTCTGACGAACGAAACCCCGAGGAGATTGAACGCGCAACTCTCCGAAGCAACGTAATAGTTGTCGCCTCTTCTGCCCAGAGAGAGCGGCCTGAATCCCCATGGGTCGCGCGCGGCGACGAGCCCATCCTCAATCAGGACCACAATGCTGTAAGCGGCGCTCACGCCGATTAGAGCGCGGCGCAATGCCTCCAGCGGACGCCGGTTCGGCTGGTGAGCCAGTACATGGAGTATGGCCTCTGTATCGCCAGTTGACTGAAATATAGCTCCTCTGTTCTCCAGAACCTCACGCAGTTCCTTGAAGTTGGTGAGGTTGCCGTTGTGGGCTATAGCTACCGGCCCCTGCGCGTAGTTTGCGCCGATGGGTTGCGCGTTCTGCTCATGTGAACCACCGGCAGTCGAATAACGCACATGCCCGATGGCCGCCCTGGCGGTCAACTTCGACAACAAACTCTGATCAAGAGCCTCGTGAAGCAGCCCCATCCCCTTGAGTACATTTATCCGCCTGTCTTCGTCTATCCACGCGATCCCAGCTGACTCCTGTCCTCTGTGCTGCAGTGCCGCAAGTCCGAGATAGATCTCCTCCGCTACATAGTCATTCCTGCTGTAAACGCCGAAAACTCCACACATAAACTCAATCTCCCTGGGTGTTATTCATATAAATAATCAGCGCCGCAAGAGGGGTTTGCCCTCTTTGAAGGCATTCCTCAGTTCCCAGACTGACAGCTCAAACTCCGTGCCGATCTTCAATAAGTCACCGCGGACAGTGCCGAGTCTGAGGGCTGGATATCCATCCCATATGGAAAAAAATTTGTCGAGACTCTCGGCTTGAACAGAGTAGATCGCGCGAGGACCACCCTCGCTGAAGAGCAGATAGGTCAGATCGTACGCGTACGCTCCAAATCCTGCCATGTCTATCTCAATTCCGATGCCGCTGGCGATCGCCGACTTAGCAAGGGCTACGGCAAGCCCGCCGCCAGCTATCACCCTTCCGCTCCGTACTCGGGCCTTTCTGGATGTTGCCGCGGCTCTCTCAGCAAAAGCCCTCTCCATCTCAGGATCATAGGTCCACGTCGCTCCCCTCGGTCCGGTCTCCGATCCTCCGCCGCAGAGCATCTGCCACCGGCTTGCTCCTAGGGATCCAGAGACGGGTCCGACCAGGCAGATCGCGTCGCCCTCCTCCATGTCGCCGCTCGGCACGTAAAATTCACGATGAGATACAAGACCGGCTGTTACAACCAGAGGAGCCGGATATATCGCGCCTCTCGGCGTCTCGTTGTACAGGCTGACGTTACCTGACACGACCGGGCAACCCATATCATGACACACCGCGGCAAGGCCTCTGACGCACTCCGACAGTTCGTAAAAGTTCTCAGCGTTTTCAGGAGATGGGAAGTTGAGGCAATTCGTCATCCCCAACGCTTCCGCCCCTGAGAGCTCCAGGACTCGGAGAGATTGGGCCATGGTCTCCGCCGCTCCATTAAATGGGTCGGTCCTGCACTTCCACGGCTCTCCTTCCATGGAGAAGAGCATGAGCCCATCCGAATCCGGAAGGCGCATGGCGGAGACAGGACAGCCCGGCTCTTCGGCCGTGCGCAGTTGTACCTGGCAATCGTACTGCTCCCAGATCTCCCTGCGCTCTCGCCCGCTTGGAGATCCAAGAAGCCTCAGCAGATCGCCGGCCGGATTACCGCTGTTCGAGCCGAGCGGCAGACTTCTTCGCTCTTCCGTGTCACTCGGTTCCTGGGAGGGCCATTCTATAACTGGAACATCGCCCAGTATCGAGAGCGGCAGATCGGCGGCAGTAACTCCCCCATCCACGACTATATAGCGATCTCCCTCGATGATAGTACCGACGCCGGCGCATTCCAGCCCGTAACGATCCGCCATGGCCATGACATCATTCATCTTCTCTGGAACGACTATGAGCAGCATTCTCTCCTGCGATTCGGACAGGAATATCTCCCACGGCTCCATGTGCTCCCGGAGGGGGATCCGTTCGCGGAATATCTTTATTCCTACCCCGCTCTTGTGCGCTATCTCGCTCGACGACGAAAGGATTCCTGCCGCGCCCATGTCCTGCATAGAGGCGATGAGCCCCTTCTCCTTGAGGTCGAGACAACATTCGATGAGCAGTTTCTCCTCGAACGGATCGCCGATCTGAATCCGCGGACGGCTCTCCCTGCCGTCCTCATCGAGCTCCCTCGACGCGAAAGAGGCGCCCGCGATACCGTCACGCCCCGTCTTCGAGCCCAGAAGAACGGCAATATCTCCCGGACGCGCTGTTTTGGAACTCACTATGGAGTCGAGCCTGACCAGTCCGCAGTTGAACGCGTTGACGAGGGGATTGCCATCGAAGCATGGGTCATAGAACGTCTTACCGCCGATGGTCGGCACCCCTACGGCGTTGCCGTAACCGGCGATTCCATCGACTATTCCTTCCGCGAGATTCACGGACTTGTTCGAATCGGGGCTGCCGAGAAAGAGCCCGTCCATGGATGCCACCGGTCTGGCCCCCATGGCCAGTATATCTCGGATTATGCCGCCCACTCCGGTCGCCGCTCCCTGATAAGGCGCGACAGCCGAAGGGTGGTTGTGGCTCTCTACCTTGAAGACCAAACCCCAACCGCCGCCGCAGTTCACAATTCCGGCGTTTTCACCCGGTCCCTTGACCACGGCCGGCCCATCTTGAGGGAATTGAGAGAGAAGCCCGCGTGTGGACTTGTAACTGCAGTGCTCTGACCACATAACCCCGATCAGAGCCGTCTCAAGGTCGTTCGGTTCTCTTCCCAATATATTCTTTACGCGTTCGTACTCGCTATCCGACAGGCCGGCGTCTCTGTAATTCATCTGACAGCCTCCCTGACGCCAAGTACGCCGAAAACACCGAAGTGTTCCCCCAGCGACTGCCACACGCCCCTGCCATCCGTACCCCGTATCAGGTTTTTGAGCGTAGCTCGCTCTGGGTGGGGCATGAGTCCGAGGACGTTGCCCTCCCTGCTTATTATCCCAGCTATTCCGTTCAGCGCCCCATTCGGCGAGTATTCGGCGCCAGCCTCGCGGGTCTCCGGGTCGGCATACCTGAACACCACCTGATGCCGTTCCTCCAGCTCCTCTAATTCATCGGGGGGCAGAAAGTAAAGTCCCTCGTGATGGGCTATGGGGAACTGGACTATCTGACGGTCCGGGAACGATCTCGTGAAGGGAGTGTTATTGCGCTCGACGCGGAGGTAACACGGGCCGCATATAAAGCGGAGGTTCGAGTTGGGGAGCAGCGCGCCGGGCAGCAACCTCGTCTCGGTTAGAACCTGAAATCCGTTGCATATCCCCAGCGTGAGGCCGCCGGACATCGCGTGCTCCCTCACCGCCTTCATTATTCTCGCCCTTGCGGCGAGAGCGCCGCTGCGAAGGTAATCTCCATACGAGAAACCTCCCGGGAGGATGACAAGGTCAGGCGGTTCGGGAAAGACATCTTCGTCATGCCACACCATATCGACCGAACCGAGACCCATATCGAGAATCGCCTCACGCGCATCCCTGTCGCAATTGCTGCCCGGAAACACGACTATCGCCGTTCTCACCGCGGCGTCTCCAAGGTGAACGAGTAGGACTCGATGAGGTTGTTTACAAGAAGGTCATCAGCGACGGAGCGCGCGATATCACCGGCGGCGGACTCGTCCTGAGCTTCGATTTCGAGCCTTATGAACTTGCCGACCCGAACTCCGGTTACCGCGTCATACCCATGCGATTGCAGGGTTCGCTCAACAGCCTTGCCCTGAGTGTCCAACACTCCGTCCTTTGGAATAACAGTAACATCAGCACGATATTTATTCATATTAGAGAAGAACCCCCCGCAAAATATTACTGATGTTATTATTATTAGCTCATGCGGATCAGTTGTCAAGCAGTGCCTATTGTTCGTCAGCTATGATGCCCACTCGATGCGCGGGACAGCGGAGCAGACGGCGAGGAGCCCTCCCGTGTTGGGTCGGGAGAGCTCCTCATTGGTTCGGTGACTACTAAAGGCGTGTCGTGTCTCTGGTTCATCTATACTTCAGCCTTGAAAGGCGTTGAATAGAGGAAGTGTTGATTAACCAACCCGCATTCGAATGTGAGTCAATACCTCCGCCGAGTGTCCATAAACACCCACTCCAACTCTCTTGACCTAAGACCCTTGACCGACGTTAAAAGGCAAAGATGGAGATTGGCCATTCAGGGGAGAATGCGGGCATATTTGATTTACATCCTTGTCCCCCAGGCCTCTGGCATTAGATCTGCCTTTTCTGAAGATTATCACGTATGGATTTTTTTAACTATGCATAGTTACTGAATCCGAGCTAAGTAAAACATCCTAATTAATAAACGCGCAAATGCTGATATATAAGTAAATTATTCTTATTTGATATTTGTGTCAGGGAAAAGTTGATTAAATTGCACTGTCTCTATCTTCTGGAGTGGAGTGGATTTGCCCTCGCCAAGCCTCCGTGATAGCAGATGAACGTGTCTATGTCATATTCCGCCAGTTTTTCGACCGACGATTTCGCCAGGAGCGCGTCGATCGCGTAATGCGGGTTTGATATTCGCGGCCTGCCGCCTATGGCGATCAGGGCATCGCCGGTTATCAGTACCTTGCGCTGTCTCACGTACACTGATATATGTCCTGGCATGTGCCCTGGAGTCGGGATTATCTCCGTTCCCCCGCACCACGGAAATACGTCTCCGCCCCGGAGTGTAATATCCACTGGCGCCGGTTTCACCGCGGCCACAGCCCTACGGAATTCATCCATGCCGTCAATGTCCATGATGTCAGTCTGTTCAAGCCTAAGCGACCTTCTCGTTCCGTCTATGTAAGGAGCGTCCAGCTCGGACGCCATTACCTCGACGCTCGGATATTTTTCTCGAATGTCGAGGAGCGATCCGTAGTGATCATGGTCGTGATGTGTTATGATCACCGCCGTCAACTGACTTAGCGGAACGCCGGATAACTCGGCCGCCGATTCGAGATCGGCCAACTGTCCCGGATATCCGCAATCGATCAATACACGCTCCCGCCCGTCTGAGATAATAACCGGGTGAATAGGCCGATTCTTGCCATCTCCGTAATTGACTGTCAGAATTAAAATTTCAGCGCTCTTATCCCCGTACCCCATATATCCGCCCTCTTCCTCCGTTCGACAGCATACTTTAACATATCGCGGCCGCTCGATAACAACAGTAAGACGCGAATATTCATATTCCAGGATATTTTGATCCGACGCGCTGGCGCATGTTGACAAAAACCTGTTCCGTGGATGATAATTATATACTGGTATTTAATAACATTTACTCAGGCAGACAGGCCTCTCGCCGGAAGGCGATTGTACAGAGGCATAGTTTGGGGGTGTACGGCGTGATCGCCGGAATAGGGACCGATATGTGCAGAGTCTCTCGAATGAGGCGCGCTATTTTGTGCGAGCGTTTCGTCGTCAGGGTTTTCTCGGCTGAGGAGATAGAGTACGCGAGATCGAGGGGACTTCCAGAACGTCACTTTGCCAGCGCGTTTGCCGCGAAGGAGGCGCTCGCGAAAGCGATGGGACTGGGGCTGGCTGGGATGGGACTCTCCTCATCGTGGATTAGGCGCACCGATGCCGGCCCTGTTATAATGCCTACTGACGCGCTTAATAAAAAATTCGGGGAGCGGAGCGTGCGAAAGAGCTGGCTGTCGCTCACTCATGAGGGAGACTATGCCGTGGCCTTCGTAGTGTTGGAGTCCTAAAATTATGAGACGTTTTTACCCCATTTCGTCAATCAAGGACGCGGATCGCGTTTCCGTCGAGGATTTGGCGATACCGAGCAGGGTTCTGATGGAAAACGCGGGACGGGGCGCGGCGGACGCAATCGCCGGAAGATATCCTGACGCGAAAAACTTCCTGATCCTGTGCGGATCGGGGAACAACGGAGGGGATGGATTTGTCGTCGCGCGCCATCTGATGATTTATGGGTTGAGCGCGACTGTAGTTTCAACCAGGGATATCGGAGCGTACAACCCCGATGCCCGTTCGGCTGCGATTGCCGCGGCGAATCTTGGAGTTGTCATAATCTCGTCGGAGGAGAGGAGCGATGATGATATCTCCGAGCTTATCAACATAGCCGATGTTGTGGTCGATGCCCTGCTCGGCGTGGGGTCGAGCGGCGAACCCAGAGGCGAGGCGCGCAGGCTGATGTCCATGATTGAAGAGACGAGCCGAATCGTCTCTCTTGACATTCCGTCCGGAGTCGATCCCGACACTGGCGAGGCGGCCAAGAACGCGGTCAGGGCGGAGATGACAGTCACATTTCTTGCTGAGAAGCGGTGTATGGCGGTGACCCCAGGCGCTTTTCACTGCGGCGATGTCAAGATCGCTCAAATAGGAGTTCCAGCGGACAGAGTCCTCAGCGAGACGGATGTGACAGCCGGCTTTGACAGATTGAGCATTCCGTCGCTCATTCCCTCCGTTCCCGACGACGCTCACAAGGGGACGAGGGGAGGGCTTCTCGTAATAGGCGGATCGGCGAACTTCAGAGGCGCGCCGGTTCTTGCCGCTCGGGCGGCGCTAAGGGCTGGAGGAGGGCTGGTGTTTCTCGCGATCCCGGACTTTCAGGTGGAGGGGGCAAACGCGCTGCTGCCGGAGGCGATATTCCTGCCGTTGCCGTCAAAGGACGGATCTATCCGCTTCAAGGGCTCGGATAAAATAATTGAGCCGTGGTACGAAAGATGCGACGCCGTTGTGCTCGGCCCCGGTCTGGGGCGGTCGCGGGAGTGCGAGAGACTTACGGCCTATGTTCACAGGGAGTGGAATATGCCGTTGCTTCTGGACGCCGATGCTCTGTATCATCTAGCTGGATTGGAGAAGGCGCTTTATCCGTCCGCTTACAGGAAGAACATGCTGATTACCCCGCACGTTGGGGAGGCATCCCGACTGCTTGGAAACAGCGCGAAGAACGTCTCAAAGAGACGGCTCGCCTCATGCGAGGAACTCGTAATCAAGTTTGGGGCTACGCTTCTGAAGGGTCCTCGCACGCTGATCGCCTCCGAAAGCGAGAGAAGGGTGATCCTGGAGGGAGGGCCTTTTCTCGCGGTACCTGGCTCTGGAGACGTTCTGTCCGGCCTGATCGGAGCGTTCATGGCGATGGGGATGCCCATCCTCGACGCGGCTACGCTCGGCGCGCTCGTTCACGCGGAGGCTGGCAGAATGTGCGGCAAGCTCAACGGGATCTTGGCGAGAGAGATTGCCGACAATATCAAAACGGAGGTAGCTAATTGATATACAAGAGGCGAGATTTCAGGAGGAGGCGTCACAACGAGACCGGACGAGAGGTCCGCCCGAGATACCGCGGAGGATGGCTGACCTTCTTGAGCTTTTTTGTTATAGTCGTCTGCCTTATCGTCGTGAGGCTCAGGAATCGCGAGGCCAATATCGGTCCCATGATTCTATCGGTCTTATGTGTGGCGGCGGGGTGTTTCATCATGTTTATCATCGCCAGAAGAAACACGCGTCAATGAGTGAACCGCAGCTTTTGGGGAAATTTCCGTCAATCCTCTGCTCGAACGTCATGGATACCTCGGAAGTCGGCAAGGCCCTGGCGAACTGTCTGTACTGCGGGTTGCTCGTCCTGCTCTCCGGCGAATTAGGCTCGGGCAAGACGGAACTCGTCAGGTCCATTGGCAGGACTTTGGGGATAGCGGATATAAAAAGTCCCACGTTTGCGATAGAGTCGGTATATCGCCCGGCGGAGAGGGATTTTATCCTCGTTCACGCGGATCTGTTCCGCCTGGACGACCCATCCGGCGAGATCGAACAGTTGGAGGCGTACCTCATGGAGGATTGCGCTGTGATCGTAGAGTGGGGAGATATGTGGAAGAATCCGCCG
This sequence comes from Synergistaceae bacterium, assembly GCA_031268885.1. Classification (GTDB taxonomy): domain Bacteria; phylum Synergistota; class Synergistia; order Synergistales; family Synergistaceae; genus JAIRWR01. Next base: position 4,656 of record JAIRWR010000077.1, on the reverse strand, counting down.
GTAAACAACAGATGGGATATAGAGATCACGTCCGGTTCCGGCGATGAAGACGAGAACAGGCGCATGATGTCAATGGCCGGATTTGGGATGGATGCGCTGAGCCGGCTCTCCGAAGCATACTTGCGGATGCCGGATGCCGTCATAGCCGGAGGGGGGCGAAGCTGTCGCTGACCCTTGCCATAGACTGCGCGACAAGGTGGTTGAACCTCGGCCTCTCGGATGGCGAGAGGCTGTACGGGGCTGAGGCCATCAATGCCGACAGGAGGCAGTCAGCCATACTGCCGGCCGCTGTGGATGGATTCCTGTCGAGAAACGGCGTCTCCCTGAGGGAACTCCGCCTCATAGCCGTCACGAACGGGCCAGGCTACTACACGGGCCTGCGGGTTGGTCTGTCCTATGCCTCCGCTCTGGCGGAGAGTCTTGGTATCCTGGTTGCGCCCGTCTGTACCCTTTACGTCATGGCGTTTTCGTATCTTCGAACTGAATTTATCACGGTGCCGGTGCTCAGGGCCGGCAGGGACTCGGTATACTGCGCGGCGTACAGAGGACATAATGAGATTATGCCGCCTCTATTCTGTTCCATCGAGGATCTGACGGCAGGGATTTTAGGAGATCTGGCCGACGGTTCGAACGTTCTGGTGACCGGCTCCGATGCTCTTCAATTTGCTGACGGGATAGAAAGACGCGGCGTCGCTATTTTGCCGACGCCGCCAGCAACCGGCATGAATCTCGCGATATGTTCCGCGCGCGTCCGCGCCGTGGATCCGGCATCCGTTAAGGCGGTATACCTCCGATTGCCCGGTTAAATAGCCGGCCGCGCTACTCTGCCGCGCGTGATATGTCCAATAAAAAGCCCCCCGCATATGAACGCGGAGGACTCAAAATAAGGGCGATTAGTCGATAGCGACACCGGTGCCCTCAACGGATACTTTAGCTGATATACGGCAAACATCATTCGATATTGAAACTATACACCGGTTACTTTACAATGTCAATAATACGTAATATTAAAAACATAACCCCCAGTTCGCGCATATGCCGGCGCGCCGCCACAAAAAAAGAGGGCCACGCGGGCCCTCCTTTTTTGTGTCTTGATTTTGATTGATTACACTTAGAATGTTACGAACGTACGGAGACGGATTATATGATCGTCGTCCACGAATCCGTTGGGACCTCCATTGAATACCACTCCACCCGCCGTAGTAAAACCGCCGTAGTCGATGTAATCGTACAGAAGTTCAAGCTCCACAGCCGGGTTCACGCGGTACGCCACACCAACCGTCCAGTTGATCGCGTCATCAATATTGGCCGTGTCATAATCCGCCGCGAAGTAGCGGAGGAATGTGCGCCATTTATCGTTCCACTGCTGGTTAGCCGCGATGCCGTACACCTTTGTGGTGTTCTCGTTCCAGCGATACGGCCTGTTGGCCAGCAAGTCCGCGCCGCCGCCGCCGATTCCGCTATAATTAGACTGTAATTTCGCGAAAGTATTATCGATCTGTCCGTACTCCAGCCATAGGCTGCTGAACTTCAGCGCTTCCTGTTTAGCTTCGATGATAACTTTCCACGCGCTCGCGGTATCATCCGCGTTCGCGGCGATCGAGCCTATGCCGGTAGTCATGGAGCCATCCGCCGCAACTATTCCCCTCTGCCAGCTGTCGCCGAGACTCTGATGATAGTACACACCCTTCAGTTCTATATCAGGCGTAAATTTGAATCCGAAATACGCCCCAATGGTCAACAGATCGGTATCGCTATCGGCCACCAAATTGTTCCTGTAATACCTGATTTCCGTATCGGTCATCCAATAGTAGACCATCAGACCGCCGCGGATTTTTTCGCTGACTTCGAAATTGGCCAAACCCGCGATGAGGAAGCCTTCAAGGCCACCAGGATCATTCGCCGGCGCGGGCGCTCCAAGCGCGTCATTGGTGTTCTCACGAGCAACGACAAACTCCAGATTGGCAAGGCCCCAATCCTTCCTGAACTTCATCATATTGGCGTCGATGTCGCCTATGTACGAGTCGTCGCTGTCATAACCGTAGACGTAGAGCCCCACCTGATCTTCCCAGTCGATATTCGAAAATCCAACCGTCATGCTGATGTCAAACGGGAGTTTAGTAGTTATCTCGTAATAATCCCACACAACGTTCCTGTTGACATTGTTGCCGGATCCTAAACGCGCCATAAAACTCGTGGTATCGTTAATACGCTTGTTAATCCAGAAACGGTAACGATTGAGGTCAAACTCGTTATCGCCGTTCTTTCTACCATAGAAAGTGTTGCCGAAAGCATCAGTGGTGCCAAACTGCGCGTCAAAGCGCAACTGACCGGCCATATTCCAACCGCCGATATCCGTCTCAAGAACAGCTACGCGCTCGTCAAGTTCATCAACCCTCACGCCCAGCGAGTCCAGCTCATCCTTGAACTCGACGATCAGGCGCCTCATCATCTCGACATCCTGCTTGCTGGCCTTGTCCAAGTCCACCCCCGCCAGAGCGCGGGCGATGATCGACGCCATCTCATAGCGGGTTGCCGGAGGAGTGCCCCTGAAGGAGCCGTCCGGATAACCGGAGATCACTCCGCGGCTGGCAAGCTGCGCCACCGCGTCATAAGCCCAATGGCTTGCTGGAACATCCATGAACGGGTTTGTCGCCGCGAGCGCTGGAACCGCCAATGCGACGAGAATTACTACTGCCGCTGCTATCGCAAATTTCTTCATAGTTGTGTACAACCCCCTTGATTGTGTTTTGTCTCTCTATTGCCGCGGCATTATACACAGCCACGCTCTCTCGGGGGCAAGTTCCGACGTAAAGTTTCCGAGTTTCCTTTGCCGCCTCGCCCTGCTCCCAATCAGACGCGCTGCCACTCTGCCGCCCCTTCTCTCCGCGCTCCCTTGTTGACGCTGGGGGGGTTTCGCCTCCTCTCCTGTCGTCGGGGATCTCAGCGGAGTTCTGAGCAGATCTGATTCTTCATTCCTATCCGTATAAGGGGTCCTGATTGTCAAGTTACAAAAAACGCGAGCTAACTCGCTGACGCAAAAACTATTATACATATATAGCCTGACCTGTCAAATCCGAAAAATTAACTAAAATCTCCGCAATCCGGCCAGTCAAAATATACTTTACGCGCACAGCCACCAGAATCAGACAGAAAAAGAGGGCCCGAAGGCCCTTTTTTAAAGGGCTCGAAGGCCCCTTTTTGTCGGATTACGTTTTAGAACGTTACAAACGTGCGGAGACGGATTATATGATCGTCGCCGACGAACCCATTGCCGTTGTTGTGTAAGGCGACGCCGCCGCCGTCACGAGTTACGGTATCACCGTAGTCGATGTTGTCGTATACGAGTTCGAACTCCACCGCTGGGTTCAGGCGATAGGCTACGCCAAGCGCCCAGTTGGTAGCATCGTCCAGCGATGCCGTGTCGTAATCCGCGACATAATAGTGAAGGAATGTGCGCCACTTGTCGTTCCACTGCTGGCGCGCTGTAATACCGTACACCTTCGTGGTATTCTCGTTAAACGGCTTGCCAGCCAACAGATCCGCTCCTCCAAGAAGGATCGCCCTATAGGTAGGCGACGTTTGCTTCGCGAAATTGTTGTCGATGTTCGCGTACTCCAACCATGCGCTCGTGAACTTCAACGCTTCCTGATTGACGTCGAGGATAACCTTCCACGCGCTCGCGGTATCATCCGAATTCCGTAATGACGTCCGCCAACTGTCACCGAGTTCCTGATGGTAGTATACGCCCTTCAATTCAATATCCGGCGTGAATTTGAATCCAAAGAACGCTCCAAGTGTCAACAGATCGGTATCGCTCTCCGTGGTTCTCGTAAATCTGACTTCCGCGTCGGTCATCCAGTAGTAGAGCATCAGACCACCGCGAACTCTCTCGTTGATCTCAAAATTGGCCAAACCGGCTATGAGGAAGTTCTCTAGCGCGTCAGGGACATTCACATTCGGATTCGCCAACACCGACTGCCCGATAGAATCATTTCCGTTTTGACGAGCGATGACCAGTTCCAGATTTGCGAGGCCCCAATCCTTCTTGAACCTGAACATGTTGGCGTCTATATCGCCGAAGGTTGCGTCGTTGTTGGTATAGAGGCCCAACCCCCCTTCCCAGTCAAAGTTCGAGAACCCAATCGTAACGCCGACGTCAAATGGGAGCTTTGTAGTTAACTCGTAATAATCCCACACAACGTTCCTGTTGACATTGCCGCTGGATCCGAGACGTGCCATGAAACTCGTGGTATCGTTGATGCGTTTGCGAATCCACAAACGGTAACGGTTGAGGTCGAACTCGTTCTTGCCGCTCTTGTTACTGTAGTAGTTGCTGTCATCCGTACCGAACTTCGCGTCGAAGCGAAATTCGCCCGACATGCTCCAGCCGCCGATATCCGTCTCAAGAATGGCTACGCGCTCGTCAAGCTCATCAACCCTCACGCCCAGCGAGTCCAGCTCGTCCTTGAACTCGACGATCAGGCGTCTCATCATCTCGACGTCCTGCTTGCTGGCCTTGTCCAGGTCCACCCCCGCCAGAGCGCGGGCGATGATCGACGCCATCTCGTAGCGGGTTGCCGGAGGAGTGCCCCTGAAGGAGCCGTCCGGATAACCGGAGATCACTCCGCGGCTGGCAAGCTGCGCCACCGCGTC
>JAIRWR010000057.1 GCA_031268885.1 Synergistaceae bacterium | reverse complement strand
AAAATCGGTGGTGATCTTGAGACGGTGATCTCCAATGTCGAGTCGCTGCTGCGCGGAGGAGTTCACGTCGAGCTGACGAACCTTGTGGTTCCAGGCATAAGCGACTCCTTCGAAGACTTTGTCCGCATGGTCGACTGGATAGCTGGGATGGACCGGCGCATTCCGCTTCACATTTCGAGATATTTTCCCGCGTTCAGATACAACGCGCCTCCGACAGATGTGCGCGTGATGGAGAAATTCCGCTCGCACGCGATTACAAAGCTATCGCATGTTCACTTGGGCAACGTCCGGTGAGCGCGAAGAAGATGAATCTCAAACATATCTTCGCGTGAGGATTTTAGAAGTAGTATCTTTGAGTTGAGGTGTAAATCTTTGATCAAGTCAATCAGTGAATATCTCCGCCGTGCCACAGTCTGTTCGCTTATCATTCTCTGTCTTGTCTCGCCGCGAGCCGTGGGAGCCGTGCGCATCGCCGACCTTGATCGTTTTCCGCAGAGCGCGTCCTCTTATCTGCCGGCGGATCCCGACGCCCAGATCGTGGATTATACGGATCAGATGTCCCATGCCGGAGAGTACCTGGCAAGCCACTTCGCTCCGTGGCACAATGATGACCTGTCATACCTGAGCCTGTCTATGGACAGAGTGATTGGTTTTCATAACGCGGTCGCTAGAAAGAACTACTATACGGCAGATGCGAAGCCATACCCAGCGGCGTCGGTGAAAAAGATACTCGTAAACGGGAAGATTGACCCCAACGCGACGCCGCGCCCGGGTGTAGCGCTAGCGGATGCCGACGTTCGAATACTGGCGACTTCGACGCCTCTTTTTACCTCCAGGGCGTCGGCAAGGGGAGACAGAGGGCTTCTCAAACTCGACGCGATGCAGAACTCCGTCATAAGGCCAGGAGAGCCGCTGGCGATCTTCGGCGCGTCGGCCGATTCCTCCTGGTGTTTTATAGCGACGGGGACCGTCGTCGGCTGGGTGCGCTCGCATAAAATAGCCGTAACGGGCCGCGAATTCATGGAGCGGTGGGAGCTTGCGCCCCACTCCGTCGTAGTGAGAGACAACATCGCTATAAATGACTCTAAGGGAGAGCGCCTTTATACAATCAAGCTGGGGACGATCCTGCCGCGTGACGACGGCGGGATCTTGGTTCCGGAGAAGGGCGGCGACGGCAGGGTTCTGGCAAAGCGTGTCACATTGGAGGAGGGGGCGTGGGCCCCGTTTCCCGTTCCATTCACGCCCAGAAACGCCGCTGCCGCGATAGACCAGCTGATGGGCGAGCCATACGGGTGGGGCGGCGCGAACGGGCAGAGGGACTGTTCTGCCATGACGAGGGATTACTTCTCCGTCTTCGGAGTCTGGCTGCCGCGAAATTCCGGCGATCAAGCCAAGATGGGGGACCGCGTCAAACTCGGCGGAATCAGAGTGGGCGAGCGTCCCCAAGTAATAGCCGAGAGAGCCGTTCCATATTCCACCCTCATTCACATGCCAGGACACATAATGGTGTATATTGGTGTTTATGACTCGAAGCCGGTTGTCTTCCATAACGTGTGGGGCGTCAGGATCAACGCTGGTGACAAGCTCATGGGGCGGGCGGTCATCGGCAAGGCTGTAATCAGCAGTCTCGAGGTTGGAGCGGAGATTGTAAACAGGCCAAAGGCAAGCCTCATAATCGACAGGATCGACGCGCTGACGTTTCCGGCACAGCCGAACAAGAGAGAGATTCCGTAAGATCGGGCATCAGCGGGTCTCGCCGCCATCGGCCTCCGCGGATTGGTCTGCGCCCTCGCAGTGCTCTATCACCTGGGACGCTATCTCTCCGTTAATGTATCCGCGCTCAGCCATGTCCACCATGATGCTCCTTACCTTTTCTGTGCCAAGCGACTCGCGATACGGTCTGTTTTCGGTGAGAGCCTGGTAAATATCGACGCATGCGAGGAGTTGGGATTCAAACCCGAGCGATTCGCGGGCGAGGCCGTAGGGGTAGCCGCTGCCATCCAGTTTTTCATGATGATTCGCTGCCCATTCGACAACATCCTCAACTCCCTCCACCGCTTCGAGCGCCTTCCTCGTATAGTATGTGTGAGACTTCATCACCTCGAACTCGTCTTTTGTCAGTTTTCCATTCTTGTCTATTATGGCATTTGGCACGGCTATCTTGCCGAGGTCGTGCAGGTTTGCCGCTATGATCAGCTTGGTTTTGCGCTCCTCGGCAAACCCAAAGTAGCCGGCCATCATGCCCGCGATTCTGGCGATTCCCTTTGTGTGCGTACCAGTGAACGGTGACTTGGCGTCTATTATGTTGCGCAGAATCGTGGAGATCGAGAGCAGTTCCAGCAGATTCATATCTATGTCGAATTTTGGAAGCTCCCTCTTCATCTCGTGACCTATAAACATATCGTCGAGCGAGAGCCAGAAACTCGCGCTCTTCGAGATCTCCTTGAATGCGCGGCAGGCGTCGGGACAGAACAGAGTTCCACTGTCGCTCCCTATACAGGTCAGAATCTCCCCCCTGTCAGTCCTCATCCTGTATTCGATTTCAACTCTGTCCGCCAGCGTGATGATCCGAGAGAAGAGGGGAATATCACTGCCCTCGACGCCGAAGTAACCGTGGCCGTCGTATCGCTCATGATGATACTTTATGATGTTCTTCCTCTTGTTTATGAACGGGAATGTCTCTAGGTTTCTCTCTCCTATTATGCAATGAGAGAGAGATCTCTCCAGCCTGTCAACCCCGTTCTCGGAAATAGCGTTGAACGTCTCGTGAGTGAACCCGTTGTCGTGGAGCATGGCATAGGCGGCGAGGTCGAAGATGGACTCTTCGTCGAGCCCCAGCGCTTTTCCCATCCGAATCGAGATCAGGCTGACCCTCTTGTTGTGATTCGTTATGTTGCTGCGGATTCCCATCTCCAGGAAATCCAGGGCAAACGAGATAGAAAATAAAAATTCGTTTCTGTTGATCCGCATAAGCATCACACCTTTGTAAGAATTGAAATGAGAAGCTACTTGCTTTTCATGACTTTAACCTATGTCTAAATTATTTTCAACCCTCATTCCTCATAATTTATGGGATAAATAGTCCGTTTACAACATCTCTGCTCTACTTTAGGTAGTTTTACATTATTTACGTGCGTGGAATACGTTTCACGCACGGCTGGTATGTCAATACAATTCAGCCGTGAAATTCTTCATGCTTCTTCACAGTTTCATGATAGACGCGGCTATATATTCTTGAAAGGAATGCATTACGCAAATAAAATAAAAAAACGGGAGATATGTAAGATGCACTGGTTTAAAAATCTTCACATAATGACGAAAATTCTCTTCATAGTCTTCACCATGCTCGCGCTCATGACCATAATCGCGTTTACCGGTTACCTCACCAGCAGGGGAATAGAGCGTAAGATGGATAAGTTGTACAGTGAATTCGCCATGCCGGCCATTCAGATGAGCACGGCGAAATCATTGGCCATCCAGATCAGGCGCATGATAATCAACATGATAATCGCCAGAGATGAGGGAGTCGCCGCCGCTTACGAGAAACGCGTGATGGAATATCGAGAGACACTCGGCGAAATGTCCGAGAGATTCCGGAAGCTAAACCTGCCGCGGGAGATAGGGGACATGTTTGAACAGTTGCGACAGGCTGAAAAATACTGTTTCAAGATGCAGGATGAAGCCATTAAACTCGCGCGCGGTGGAATGGAGCCCTCTTCCCTCTATGAGCGCCTCATGAGCGGTGGAGATATCGCGGAAGCCGAGAATGTCTACGTGGATCTCTTTAGCAAGCTCGTCGCCAGCCTTGAGGACCTGTGCGCTAAAATGAAAGAGACAACCTCGTTGGAGGCATCGAGGGGAATCACAAGGATAGCGGTCACATCCGTCCTGGCGGCCATCACCGGTCTCGTTATGGGTTGCCTGATATCCTTGGCCATCACTAGGTCCATCCGGAATATTCAGGATCAGGTCGTAATATTCTCCAACGGCGATCTGAACTGTCGGTTTCCTTCAGCGGACAAGGATGAACTCGGCGTCATGAGTTGGGAACTTCAGAGCATGGCCGACAATCTGAGGTGCATAATCGGTTCGGTCAAATCCGCCGGCGCCGAAATAGCCGAGACGGCGGAGAATTTTTATAAGCTTGCCGAGGAGACCAACGCGTCTGTTGAGGAGTTTAGGTCGAACGTTGACGAGATGGGATCAAACCTGCACATATTATCCTCGGCCGGAGACGAGGTCAACGTTTCGGTGACGGAGGTTGCGGCTGGGGCTCAGACCACCTCTGAGAAGGGGACGGACATAGCCCGCATGGTGGATAATGCGATGAAAGCCGGTGAAAATGGCATGTCCGCGGTCCACCGCGCTGCTTCCGGCATAGAAAATGTCGCCGAAAAAACCTCGGCCTCAGCCAAGTCGGTGCATGAACTCGGAAACAGAACCAATCAGATACAGAATTTCGTGGCTCAGATAGGCGGCATAGCCGACCAGACAAATCTCCTCGCCCTAAACGCCGCGATAGAGGCGGCAAGGGCCGGAGAGGCCGGGCGAGGATTTGCGGTGGTCGCAGAGGAGGTTCGAAAGCTTGCCGAGGATAGCAATATCGCTGCCAAGAGTATCGCGGATCTTGCCAATACGATTACGAACGAACTCGACAATATTGTAGGCATGGCGCGGAGCAATGTGACGGAGTCCGATGAGGCAAAGGTACTCTCAAGAGAGACGGAGGAGATAATAGGCAACATGATCTCATATCTCAAGGAGATCGCTGGAGCGACCCAGGACCTGGCCGCCGTCTCGGAGGAGCAGGCAGCGTCAAGCCATGAGATTGCGGGCTCTGTCCAGAACATATCCGCGATGGTCCAGAGCGCGTCCAACGCTGGGAGCCATATAAGCACTGGAGTGGCCAGTGTGGCCTCGGCGGCGGAGAGCGTGGCGGCCGGCGCCGAGGGTTTAGCGTCGCTTTCGAAGAATCTGAGGGAGATGCTCACGTTCTTCAAATTGGATGACAACGCTCCGCGGAACCGTTTACGATCGGCGAATCTTGGTTCCCACGCGCGCCAGGGGTTGGCAGGCGCGTTGCGCGCGGCGCCTCCGCGTAAACCTGTTGACATTGTATAGCCATCGTCAGTGAGATAACGTATAATTGCCGCGGATCTTCCGTCTCGATTGCGACATCCTTCTGGTTTTGTCCAAACAATGAACCATGCCAGATCGGAATCGGATTGAAGGTTTTTTCTCCTCAAACTTCCTTAAAATTGGAACTTTGGACCATCGGGTTCCGCGGTTAGGGGGACGTCAGTCTTGAAGGTAGGTCGAGCTCTTGGCTTAGGACAGTTCAATTTTAAAACATCATTTGTCTCAATGCTGTTGCTTTTGGCGTTGATATTTCTTCCCAGCCCGTCTCCGGCTTCGCCAGATGACGGAGAACTGGCGGAGCGCATAGCCGATCTGCTCGGGGCCAGATTCTCGCCGGAATATCTTTCTGTGACTGTGAAGGACAGCAGCGCGTATGCTGAAATGATGGGCGCCGTTCTGAGTAAGATTCGCATCGATACCATGAAGCTCGATGCCATGTTGATAAGCAGTGATATCCCGTCGGAGGGCGGCGTAAAATCTCTCTCCTCGCTCATTGGATATTCCAGGGGGGAATTGGTGCTGCTAGAGAGAGACGTCAACTCATATTTCGACAACAACGACACCAAGGGTTTCTCAAACCTGGTCTTTGACTTTAAGCCGGATGGCTTTACAGCAAAAGGAATTTTTTCCGCGTCGTTTATCTTCTCCATCAGAATAAGGCTTAGCGCGAAGGGCGTGCTTGCGCTTAGGTCTGACGGGGTCTATCTGGAGAACGTCGATATATTTGTCGAAAACATCAAGCAGCCCGAAACCTTGACGAAGCAGATTCTATCGAGGATCAATCCCCTGATCGAGTGGAGTGACATTCCGTTCAAGGTCGAATTCAAGACCATCTCGATGAGCGAGGATTCCGCGGTGATGACGGGATATCCCACGAGCATGGACGGCGGCGCCGTCGCCGTCTGGGAGGGTGGAAGACGTTAAAAATTCAAGGAGTTCGAACATCGGACAAAAGGTTCATGATTGGAAATTTTATCATTTTGAATGTCCTAGCCGGGATGTCTGAGGGAATACATCGAACTCCCTTCTCAGCCTTGCGAAAAGATACAGGAAGAACGACATGGACACAAAGCTGGCAAGAAAAAACGCAATCGATTGAAACCACCATACATACGACAGGGGAAATATTCTGACAAAGAGCCACGCGGCGGACACTCGGAACACGACGGAGCGCAGCAGTTGGGAGATCGTTCCAAACAAGGAGTAGCCTGTGCCAACGAAAAAACCGCTGCAGAGTACCAGAAAGATGTTGAAGGGATAGCCGGGGACAGAAGCGCGTATGGAGTGGGAGGCCATCGCCTCTATCTCCGGTATCGGCTTGAAGAGGCTCAGAAAGAAATGAGGCCAGATGTAGATCACTATCCCCATCGCGCCCATCATTGCAAACGCCAACAGAAGCGCGGCTTTGAAGCCCTTAACCATGCGGTCGAGGTCGCGCTTTCCGTAGTTGAAAGCTATGTACGGAGTCAGCGCTATGTTAATGCCGCTCACGAAGTTGAACGCCAGTTCCTCCACCCGCAGCCCCAACATCCATGACGCGACAACGCGATGACCGAATGCCGACAGAATCTTATTTACGCTTCCCATTCCGAGGGCTGTACTAGCCGTGGAGAGCCCGACAGGGACGCCTATCCACAGTATAGGCTTCCAGTAGCTCAACAATCTCCTCTTTGGCATTATGAACGGAGGAATCATTATGGGGCTGGTCTTTTTCATTCTCCTCAGCAAGTAATAGGAGGAGACAATGCGAGAGATGAACGTCGCGATGGCCGCGCCGGCAATGCCCCAGCCGAAGGTGAATATGAAGAGCGGATCCAAGGCTATGTTTATCGCGTTCGCCATGCCGATGGCCTTGAACGGCGTCAAGGTATCCCCCTGTGCCCTGAATATGGTGTTGGCCATATATGTGTATCCCATAAAGGGCAGCATGATTGGAATCCACATGTTGTACCTCCAGCACAGATCAAGCAGAGCATCGCTCCCGCCCGCGCCTATGCCTGAGAAGAGCGCGTTTGAAAAGCGCGGGACAACGAGCGGGGTCGAGACGCAGCATACTGTGTAGAGCAGCAAAAGTCCGCTTCTGGCGATGTGCCTGGCGGATCGGGCATCCCCCCTCCCCAGGTTGCGGCCCATTAGCGATATCGAACCGCTCGCGACACACTCAAGCATGGCGAAGACACACATATTTATGGGCGCGGTGAAGGACATCGCGGCTGTCTGAAGTTCACCCAACCGCGATACAAATATAGTGTCCACAAGATGCAGAAGACTATTGAAGACAAACAGTCCCATCGATGGAATCGCCAGTCTAGTTATCGCCAACATGGGGATATCCTTGCCCAGATCAGCCTTGCCGCAAAAAAGCCCCTTAAAAAAATCGAAATTCAACACGTACGTAACCGCCGTTTCAAAAAAATCCACCTCGAATTTAAAATTGGCCATTGTCTGGTCTTTGCGTTTCCTTATTATAGCGGCAATCATCGAATAACAACAATATAGCCATCCACGATGGCAAGCCATCACCAAACGAAACTCAGCGATCTTGAGCTGATTTTCATAATAGTGTTATTCGCCTAAACAGCTATGCCAGCGCCCATGATCGCTGATTACCGCGAGCAGCGGAATATAAAGACGCGTCTATCTTCGTATCAATCTGAAAGCGGGGGACTGAAGCAAGAAGAGTTGAAGCGAGCGTTTATGGGCGCCCAACAAAAACACCAGCTCCCGTTCGAATACGGGCTGGCATTATCACGACTGCTCGTCAAGGCAGACACCCAACAAGAGGTCTCCACTCCCACTGATAAGATGGATCGTGCCGTTATGGCGCGTACTCGCCTCGCCATAGACAGATCCGGCATACTTATCACTCGCGCTCGCGTAACTGAAGCGGACGAATCCTCCCCCATTGCTCGTAGTGTCGAGCCACAGTGAAAGGTCTATGGTCTTCAACGCCCCCTCATCGACGATGACTATGAATATATGAGAGTCACGCGTCTCCTGTTTCATTGAAACGATCGTGACCCAATGCCACTCCGGAAGGTTTTTCTCGCTTCCGTTGCAGAGATTCAGAAAGGCTACCGGCAGATCGTTCGCCAGCGACTCCTCAAGGAATGTTGATACTTCGCCAGCTGTGGGCCGGTCTGCCGCGTCGTTCGGAATGTCGAACGATACGCATTCGATCTCGTCTCTCTTTGCCTCCCCATAGGAACGCACATCATCGCAGAACATCTCAGTCGAGGGCATACCTCTTTCCGTAGGAGTCACGTATGTCCAGATCTCATCCATAAATTCCTCGCAGAATTTCTTTTGGACTGGAGTTCCTTCGTCACCAGTCCTCGCTCGGTTCAGGTAGAGGAGAATATTACAAGCTACGCATGGAGCGCACCCGGCCCTGCGCTGCCATTCAGTCGAAAACCACTCTTGATCGCAACCGTATGTCATCTCGCCAGTATATGCGTCGAGCACTTTAAAATAGTCAATATTTGGAATCGATATATTCTTCATGTTTATGCCTCTAAATTTTAACAGTAATGGATCATCGGCCGAGATAGAACTCTCTGCCTGCCGAATAGCCTCATCTACTCCCAGCAGCGGACCGTGGCAGCGGCGTGATCATACGCGACGTTACGGGCGACGACAACACTAGGGACGTCCTGGTCTCGCCGAAATTGCCTACCTGATTGATTATCTCCTCAAGATGGGTCATAGTCGCGGCTACGATCTTCAACATGAGATCCTCGGTGCCAGAGAGGTGATACGCTTCCAGGACCTCTGGAATCAGCCTCACGACATCATCAAGCTCGCCCAGTCTGCCGACGCTCGCCGTAACGCTGATAAAGGCCGTTATTGGAAAACCGATCTTCTCAGTGTCCACGATCGTCCTATACTCCTTTATATAACCAGCCTCCTCCATCCTGTGTATCCTCTCTGCCACGGCCGGTGAGGACAACCCCACGCGCCTGCCTAGATCGCTGAAAGAGATCCTGGCGTTTTTTTGTAAGGTTAACAGAATTTTCAGTCCTATATCGTCGAACAACTTGTCCCCGAGCATGTGGATTCTCCTCTCTTGTGTATGACAGAAGCATTATTTAGGAAGCTTATCACGCCGCGAGGTCTGTCCAAAATAATAGGATCGCCGGTATTTGGACAGCAACCAAACGCAACGGCTCGCCGGCGGTCTTTCAGGCGCTGAGACGAATCAGACACAGGTAAAAGCGCCATCAACGATGAAGTCCGATCCGGTAGTAAAGGATGACGCATCCCCCGCAAGATACACGGCCAGCGCTTGGAGCTCCTCTGGCCTGCCGATACGGCGCATCGGTGTCACCGACTCCCACGCCGCGATAAGAGGTTTCAGAGTTTCGGAGGCCAGGAGCAGCTCGGTACCCATGTAACCTGGACTTATGCAGTTGACTCGGATGTTTTTGTCCGCCCACTCGACCGCGAGTGACTTCGTAAGCTGTATGACCCCGGCCTTCGATGCGTTGTAGGAGCACTGCGGTTGCGGAAAGTTCACTATATGGGCCGACATGGACGCGGTGTTGATTATCGATCCGCCCTTGCCCTGTTTTATCATCTGACGGCCCGCGGCGGTGGCAGTCAGGAAAACGCCCGTCAGATTGATATCGATGACTCTCCGCCACTCCTCTAGGGAGATCTCTTCCGCTTTTTTGTTTATGACTATCCCCGCGTTGCAAAACGCGACGTTCAATTCACCGAATTCGCGGACAGCCGCCTCCACCATTGTGATAACATCGTCCGAAACGGTCACGTCCGCTCTCACGGCAATCGCTCTCACGCCGTCTTCTTTCAGCGAGGAGACTGTCTTCTCCGCTTCTTCCAAATCCAAGTCCGCTATGACCAGATCCGCCCCAGCCTCTCCCAACGCAGTTGCCAGGCTCTTGCCTATCCCCCTGGCGCCGCCCGTTATCAGAGCGGCCTTCCCATCAAGCCTCATCTTTTCGAGAATTCCCATCAGTAACTCTACTCCTCTCTGTAATTACCGCTGAACGAAAACAGGCTCTTCTCTAAGTATTCCATCGATTGTTGTCATACCAAAGATACTCGCCCGCTGGTTTCCGATTTCGGCCTTCCTAACTCTGCCAGTAACCCCATCCGCCCCGGTCGCTCTGTTTGACTCTGACTAACGCGGAGCCGGCCTTGGAAAACAGAGTCTCGTAGTCGGAACCGTCGAGAGGATATATGCTTATCCCTATACTGCCAGTAATGACAACCTTCTGTCCGCTCATATTGAACGGCCGTTCTATGGAGCGGCAGATCCTCTCGGCTACATCGCCAACCACATGCATCTTTCCTATCTCCACAATATCGGTGAGCAGAATGGCAAACTCGTCGCCGCCGACGCGAGCGACGACATCTGTCTCTCGAACCTCCGAGCATATTCTGGCGGATACCTTCTTCAACAGATCGTCACCCACGCTTTGACCGTGCTCGTTGTTGATCTTTTCAAAATCATCCAGGTCGAGCATGAGCATGGCGATGCCCGTATTGCTTCTTCTGGACCTTGCCAACGCCTTTATAAGGCTTGCCGAGAAGAACGCCCTATTCGACAGCCCGGTCAGAGGATCGTGTATTGCCTGGTGATACAGGACTTCTTCCATCCCCTTGATATCGGAGATGTTCATGAACATCGCGACCGCCGAAATCAAAACGCCATTATCCCTCAGGATGGGAAAAGAGGTTACCTGCATCCACTCCTCTCCAGGAGGATCTTGCGATTTCAACATAATATTCGTAGTGTTCTTCTCCCTCTTGCGCAACGCCAACAGCAACGGGTCAGATTCGTCGTCCATAAGAGTGGCGTCATGGTTGTAGAGTATCTTTTGCCTCTTGAACTCGCTCCAAACAACCCTGTCTCCGACCGATTTGTTATAGTCGAACATCTTTCTTGCTGCCTCGTTTATCAGAAGAATCTCCTCGCCGGTGGAGAGAACCACAATGCCAACCGGCGACTTTTCGAGTATTGCCGACACAACTATCTGACTGCCAAGGAGCTCCAGCCTGCTGTTTATTACCCCCTCAAGCGAGTGAAAATTTCTGAATGAAATCTCCCAAGAATTATCGTCTTTGGAGGACGAAACCTGCATATCTTGAGGAAAAGGCACCGCGAAAACCCCTTTGTAATTTTTTTCGGATAAAAAATTTATAGCATCAATGCCTCTCTCCGCGCGTATAATTCACGCAGCCAAATCGGGAAAAAACCAACCTCTGCCAGAAGTCTGAATGACAGAGACTCGACCTCGCTGGAACCGGCACTTTGAAACGACCAAATATCGTTACACGAATCAGTTAACGTTCCCTTGACAATTTGATCATAACACATAATCACAATAAATGCACTTCTGATAACTTAAAGTAATTTTTGTTTTGGCATGGCATACTGTCAATAGTACGCTATCAGCATCTCTCGCAGGACTTTGCACGCCAACGCGGTTGAAATGCCTGATACGTCATAGTGGGGAGCGAGTTCGCAGATATCGAAGCCGGCCACGTTCAACCCCTTGAGGCATAACAGAGCGTCGAGCAGGTCCTTGAACGACACCCCTCCCGCTTCCGGTGTCCCAGTTCCTGGGAATTCGGAGGGATCTATTACATCCAGATCGACCGATATATACACCGGATAACCGCTTACGGCCTCTGAACAACCGTCTATGCCCCGGACGGTAAAGAGCTCCGTCCTTACGTGTGCCGTTGCCCAGTCAAACTCCTCCCTGGTTCCGGATCTTATTCCAAATTGATATATCCTGCCGTCGCCGAGCAGATCCCATACTCTTCTCATGACTGTGGCGTGAGAGAGGGACTCTCCCATGTAGTCCCTCCTCAGATCAGCGTGCGCGTCGAAGTGTATCAGCCTGAGATCGGGGTGTCGCGCGGCTACGGCTCGGACTGCGCCAAACGTGAGGAGATGTTCCCCCCCTATCATGACCGGCATTTTGCCGTCATCCAGCACCTTGCCGCAGAATGTCTCGACCACGTCGAGCGCTCTGCCCGCGTTCCCGAACGGGAGTTCCAGGTCGCCGGCGTCGGAAATTTTAAGATTCTCAATATCCTCCATCTGGTAGGGGCTGTAGGTCTCTATGCCGATCGACTCGGAGCGGATCGACGAACTCGCGAACCTGGCGCCTGGCCTGTACGACGTCGTCGAATCAAACGGAGCCCCGAACAGCACGACCTCCGACTCATCATAAGGGGCGCCGCATCCCGCAAAGGTCCGAACGCCGGCCTCCAGTTTACTTGGCATCTTCAAGCAGCTCCAGGACGTAGTTGGGGAGCATGAACGCGCCGGTGTGCAGGTTCAAATTGTAATATCGAGTCGTCAGCTTCAAGTTGCTCCAAGCGGTGGAATCGAGATCTGAGAGAGGGTCCCGTCTCTTCGACGCGAATCCAAAGAGCCAGTGTCCCGACGGGTATGTGGGTATGTGGGCCTGATAGACTCTGTGGATGGGGAAGATCTCCCTGATCCGTCTGTGCGCTCGCGTCATCGCGTGAGAATACGACTCGTAGTAGGGGTTCTCGTGCTGGTTCACGAGGATACCGTCCGGAGAGAGGGCCTTGAAGCAGTTGCCGTAGAACTCGCGGGTAAACAGTCCCTCCCCCGGTCCAAACGGATCCGTCGAATCGACGATTATCAGATCGTAGGCGTTCTCGAATCCGCGGACAAACCGCAGTCCGTCCTCAAAGTGGAGGTGAACGCGATGGTCGCCGAGTTGACATGATGTGCTCGGGAGATGTTCACGGCAGATGTTCACTACCATCTCATCGATGTCCACCATATCGATGCGCTCTATCCCCTGATACCTGACGAGCTCCCTCACCGTTCCGCCGTCGCCGCCGCCGATGATCAGGACCCGGCGCGCGGAAGGATTCACGGCCATCGGAACATGAACTATCATCTCGTGGTAGATGAACTCATCCCTCTCCGTGAGCATCATCAGTCCATCCAAGGTCAGAAAACGCCCGAACTCCTCCGACTCGAACACGCATATATGCTGAAACTGGCTCCTGACGTTGACAAGCTGACTTTCGACCTTTATCGAAAACCTGACTGTAGGAGTGTGCTCCTCCGTGTACCAAAGCTCCATGTCTTACATACCTCCCGGCTTCACTTTACCACGTTCAAACTTCGCAGCGTCATGTCCTGCGGCCCCATCACCAAGCAGCCCCTGTCGAGCGCATAGAGAATGTAGTCGAGCGCCTCCCGGGTTATAAGCTCCCCGGGGGCGAGTATCGGTATTCCGGGCGGGTAGCACATTACGAACTCCGATGAAATCTCTCCCTCGCTGGAGGACAACGGAAGAGTCCGGCGTGGCGCGTAAAACGCCTCCCGCGGCGAGAGCCTGACGATTGGGGGTATATACTCATGATCCATGAGGCCCTCCAGCTCACCCCTTCCGTGAAGGCGCTTTATCTCACTGAGGGACGAGACCAGGCGCTCCAGGTTGTGGCGGGTGTCGCCGACCGATATTATCGCCAGCAGATTGCCCATGTCCCCGAACTCTATCTGTATTCCATAGTCATCCCGCAGGAGGTCGTAGACCTCGATTCCAGCCAGTCCGACGCCAAGGGTGTTGACCGACAGCTTTGTCACGTCAAAGTCCGCGATATTCCCGCCGTTTATTATCTCCCTTGAAAAGGCGTAGTATCCGCCGATGCCGTTTACCTCGGATCTGGCATACCCGGCCATATCGCATGCCTTTTCGAATATCTCCCGCCCTCTGGTGGAAAGCGCCCGGCGAGCTATGTCGAGCGAGCCCATCAGCAGGTATGACGCGCTTGTCGTCTGAGTCAAGTTTATTATGGTCCTGACATATCCGGGGTCAATCCTGCCTTGCCTCATGATCAGCAGTGAACTCTGAGTCAGGGAACCTCCCGTCTTGTGCATGCTTATCGACGACATGTCCGCGCCCGCGGCCATCGCAGGCATCGGAAGCCTCTCTCCGAAGTAGAAGTGAGTTCCGTGGGCTTCGTCCGCCAGGAGGATCATTCCGGCGGCGTGGGTCATATCGGCGATGCGAGCCAGGTCCGGGCATATTCCATAGTATGTGGGATTGTTGACGAAGACGGCCTTTGCTCCTGGGTTATCCCGAATGGCGGACGAGACGTCCGCCGCGGCCATCCCGAGCGAGATGCCAAGGCCTGGGTGAATTCCAGGGTCTACATATATCGGATTGACGCCGCAGAGTATCATCGCGTTGATCGCCGATCTGTGCACGTTACGGGGGATTATGACCGAGTCTCCCGCGCGGCAGACGCTCATGATCATCGCCTGCACGGCCGAGGTCGTCCCGCCTATCATGAAAAACGCCGCGTCGGCGTTAAACGCTGACGCGGCCAAAGACTCGGCGTCTCTGATCACCGACGTCGGGTGAGACAGGTTATCAAGCGGCTTCATCGAATTCACGTCCACAGAGAGACACTTCAGCCCCAGAAATTCGGCCAGCTCTGGAGCTCCCTTTCCCTGCTTGTGTCCCGGCACGTCGAACGGCACAATCCGGTCAGCCCTGTACTTGGCAAGCGCTTCGTACAGCGGGGCCGACTCCTGGGAGATCCGCTTATTCGAGAACTCGTTTTCAGCGTCTCTCATGATCAATACATGTTCATGCCGTAATAGATCTCAAGCATCTCTTTCGTGATCCGGTCCTTCAGCGACAGGCGGACCTCGGGGCTCAGCTCGCGGGGATCGACGTTAAAGAGATAATCAGCCAGGACGATCTCCTTTAAAATCATCTTCGTGTGGAAGATGTTCGATTGGTAGACATTCACGTCGATCGCGTCGTATCTCGCGAGCGTACCGGGGTCTATGTAGTTCTGGATGGAGTTTATCTGGTGATCGCTGTAGTACTTCTTTCCGTCCATGTCCCGTGTAAAACCCCTCACCCTGTAGTCCATGGTTATGATGTCCGAATCGAACGATCCTATCAGATGATTCAGCGCGTTAAGCGGCGATATCTTTCCGCACGTCGAGACGTCTATATCGACTCTGAAGGAGCTGATATCGTTGTTGGGGTGAAATTCAGGATATGTGTGAACGGTCACATGACTCTTGTCCAGATGCGCGACGACAGTCTCCCTCATCATGTGCTCTCGGAGCAGCTCAATAGCTTGCATGGCTAGATCCCCCTGATTGCAGGAGACATCTATCTGATCTGTTGGGACAGTCTCCTCCGATATGAGAAGGGTCACGCTCGCCCCCTGCGGGTCATAGTCCTGTTTTGAGATGTTCAATACACAGGCCCCTATTATATCGGTAACGCCGCAGAGGATATTTGTCAGCCTGTCGGAGTTGTACTGCTCGTCGATATACGCTATGTAATCTTTCTTTTCCCTGTCCGTCTTTGCATAACATATATCATATATGTTAAAACTCAACGTCTTGGTCAGATTGTTGAACCCGTAGAGCTGGATTCTATCTTTCAACCCTATCCTCACACCCCTTTATTCTCGAATATGGAAGTTTTAATTTTATATTTACAGGAGAGCGTTGTCAATTAAATATTATCTGTACCAATAAATTCCAAAATTTGAGTACTCTGGGGTCATTATGCGGAGTTGAATCGCCTCGATCTCTTTTAATTTTGATTTTATATCTTCTGATGTCAGCGGCCACATATCATGATCGTTCAGCCTGGCGCGAGCCGCGTCTCCAAGAAGATACTCCGCGATGTCTATGAATGACCTTCTCGCGACTATGTTGACCAGATCGTGAGGATCGGCAAAATCCCCGATGTCCTCCGGAATCGTCAGACTTTGAGTATACTCTTCCGCGCGTCCTATGCCGAACAGAATGGCGTTGCTCCTGCGAGCCGCGATCACACTCTGCCCTCTGACCATAGGGGAGGAGTATGCCGACTTCCACCCCGGCAGATTCACCGGCGATCCGAGGAAGAGCGAAGCGAGGGAGAAGAGTCTGTCCATCGATTCGGCCGCGTCGGACTCGACGACTACATACGCCACGCTGGGTTCGTTTTTCGATGGGTCCGCAACCACAACGACAGATATCCTGCCGTGCTCCAAGATTGTCGTGAGATCCTGCGTCTGAGCGTTGGAGAGGCGGCCGGACGTGAAATTAGAGAGAAAGACGCCGACCGGATCAGCAGCGGTGGGAAACATGCTGAAACACAGAAACGGGACATCCACTGCCGAGACTAAGGCCAGATCACCCTTTCCAAGCATCGGAAGATTACCCTTGAGTCCGCTCTTTGGCACGGAACGCTCCGTCATGGAGGGGAACGCGTCTGAATAGACCTGCATATGAGCGCTGTTGTCATCCTCGACCCAGGCGATCTCCGAAACACTGGAGGTCGTGCCATCCCTGCCGTGCATGGGAAGCCTCGCGTGAAGCTGAACGTAGTCTGGCCCAGAGTTGTGTCTTTTTATCTCCAGCCTCGCCCCGTTCTTCTTCTCGGCGTCATTCATCTTCACAATGCCTTCCTCTGAATCGGAGATTATAACAAGGTCGTAGCTTGAATAGCGCCGTTTGATGGCGTATAAGCTGATCGAATCCGAGAATAACGTCGCGTCTACGGTCATAGTCCATGCCTCGTCGTTCTTGCCCGCGTATTTTGTCTCCCATTTTAAAGGGGAGAGCGACGCTCCATCACCGTCCGCAAGCCATCTTCCAAACTCTCCGGCATCCGAAAAAAACGACATATACAGCCTCATGCCGGAGTCGCCGGACACGACGAGCGCTGATAAGTCATCCGCCACGTCCAGGATACCCGAGATTGATCTTACCGCGTCGCGATACTTTTCCACCCCTCTCGCCAGTCCGCCCCACAGCAGAGTGGTTTCGCCGTTAATATGAGGCGCATCGGGCAGGATGCTGACGAACCATCCGAGCTTTCCTCGAAATATACTCGGGTTCTCGACCCTCACGAGCGCGAATTCGTCAGCCGGCTGAACCTTGGGCAGGGCCAAAACCGGCCCCGCCGGCACATTACGCTGGGACAGGTAAAAGCGGACGGAGAGCGTGCCCGAAATCAACAACAGAACCAACAGTATCGTCATGACCTTTTTCATAACAGAGACCCTCCGTCCGCTCCAAGACATCCTCGTGAATCTCCGGACAACACAAATATACGCCGGCGGAAGAGTGATGATTGCTCAGTAATATATCCTATTTGCGGGCGAAATTCAATATGCCGCGACCATCCTCAAACCACAGGTTCATATAGCGTAGTCCAAACCCCATCTCTTGAGAGGAGCAGTTTTAGCTGGCTGAGAACAGCCTCGCAAAAGATATTCACAGAAGCGAGTATGTCTCAGTTTTTGAGGCGCGATTTTTTTATGCAGTTTCAGAAACGGCTGTATTTAGGCATACTGCAAATAATTCGTTCCAGGATGAATTCAAGAGGCGATCCTGACCTACCGAATGCGGCATGATATTTACAAACTTTGAACTCTCAAGTACCACTAAAGTCCTTAATGCTGTTGGCAACGCTTTCAGCGCTTATGGGCAAGCCCGGCGCTGATTTATTGGAGACGGTGTCTCCATAAATCCAACCAGGTAGATTTGGACATAGCGCAGCGGAATATATCTTTGGCCACATGTTCGGAGCAATTGGAATCCTCGTCGGAAGTATGGAAAAGTTGTTCTGTCTGCCCCTGTCCGCAACGCATCACAGAAGCGAGTATGTCTCAGTTTTTGAGGCGAGAATTTTTTATGCAGTTTCAGAAACGACCGTATTTGGGCATACCGCGAATAATTCGTTCCAGGATAGATTCAAGAGGCGATCCTGACCTACCGAATGCGGCATGATATTTACAAACTTTGAACTCTCAAGTAGTGGTAAAATAAGTTAGAAAAACCAGCAGGGAGTGATTCTGAATGAACGTGACAGAGGCTATCAACGGTCGTCATTCAATCCGGGCGTTTCTTCCGAAGCCCGTAGAGAAAGAAAAATTGGACTCTGTTCTCTTGGCGTCCGTCCGCGCCCCTTCCTGGGCGAACACGCAGCCCTGGGAGATATTCGCCGTCACCGGCGACACTCTGGGGAGAATAAAAGAGAGCTACCGGCAGAAGTACGCGGACAAAGCTCCCGCCGCGCCAGAAACGCCTCGCCCCGCCGGGTGGCCGGAAGCGGAACAAAAACGCATCCAGCAGCTTCGCCCGGATATGGAGCGCATCTGCGGCGCATCCGTGGAGCAGTTCGCCGACCTGAATCAGAATATGTTTAACGCTCCTGCCGTCGTCTACGTCTGCATGGACAAAACGCTGTCCGAGTGGTCGCTTTACGACATCGGCGCGTATTCGCAGACTTTCATGCTCGCGGCTTTCGAACAGGGGCTTTCGACCATCCCCGCCATAACGCTCACTCTTTTCCCGGACGTCCTGCGGCGCGAGCTGAAAATCCCGGAACACCTCAAAATCACCATCGGCATAGCGGTTGGTTACGCGGACAAAGGAAACGGAATCAACAAATTCGTCAGCGCCAGAGAACCGCTCGGCGAGACAGTTCGCTTTTTCGAGTGATGGGCTTCAAGTGGATCTGAATGGATATAGAAATATACAAAAATCCAAACTGTAAAAAGGTCAGAGGCAGCCACGTGCTGGAAGTGTGCTGTGCGTACTGCAAGTGTCTTATTGCCAGATACTTGAAGGTCGGCGAAACGAATCTTGTCAAGATGTACAACGAACGTATCATCGAGGGCACGATTGATTTCTCCGTTTATCACGGGGCGATTTTCTGTCCCAACTGCGGAGAGCGCATAGCTACGAGATACATGACGAAGATGGATAAAAAAGAAGCCTATAGGCTGACGCCCTCGGCGTTTAACAAAAGGAGAGCGTGAGCTGCGTCTGTTTTGTCATGGGGCATCGGCAGTATTTTGACGCGAACGGAGGATCGGCGCGATTTTAGAATGGAATACCGCCTGTCCGTCCTCCGTCAATAAAGGAAATATTTGGCTCCAAATGCACGCCAAGACGTCGGTTTCACGTGTTACGCACCCGTAAGCGCAAAGAGAGAGTATCGTCTGTAACAGATACTCAATTTGGGCGGTGATCTGCTCCGCCGTCATCATCTGATTCTCTCTGAGATTGCTGAACGCTTCCTTGATAATGTCGTACAAATCGCACAGAACCTTATTTTGTATCTGGTGAATTCTTTCTGATACCTGAGATAACTGCCTATAGTGCTTCGCATAGTAAACATTATCTTCCTGATGTCCTAGAACTCTGCGAAAGCACTCGTTCAATCCTTCAAGTGTCTTCGGCGGCCGGGGCTTTTGATAACGCTTATGCCATTCCAGAACGACAGCCTCAACTAAGTCTTCCTTCTTCTTGAAATGATATGTAAGATTCCCCACGCTTATCCCTAATTCATCTGAGATGTTCCGCATGGAAACTTCGTTGTAGCCTCGTCGATTGAACAAGTCTCTGGCTGTCTCCAGTATTTTTTCTCGAAGCGCGCCCTTTTTCTTTACTTCACTATCCATATTTTATACCCCTCTCTATTGACAGTTTAGGTCGGACGTCCTATTATATCAAATAGTACGATGTACTAAATTTATCTGGGAGGTTAAGGAAATGGAAGAGAGCGTCAGATTACGCGAGTATTGGGAGAAGGAATATGAGCGGACGGATACTCCATTCGATATTGAAGTTCCCGACGAATGGATAGCGGATTTGGAAAGACGGGGCAGGATTCGCGGCAAAATCCTCGACACGGGTTGCGGTCCAGGCCGGACATCCATCTATCTTGCGAAGCTCGGATATGATGTGACGGGAGTGGATATTTCAGACAACGCGATAGGCCGGGCTGCGCGAAGAGCGGCGTTGGAAGGGTTACGGATGGAATTCTTTCAAGCGAATGTATGCGAATGGCATGGACATGACGGATATTTCGACACTGTAATCGACATAGGATGTTTTCATTCCCTATTGAATGAGAGTGGCCGCGTGTCTTATGCCTCCGCGCTCCACAGATTTATGAAAACAGGGTCTGTTGTGTATCTTAGAGCTATCAGCGACGCCAATCTCCGGAAAGAAGCGGCGTCGGACCGAGCGTTTCCCGCTCTCGGCGAGGAGACAATCCGCGCCGCGTTTTCGGCTGGCTGGGAGATAAGAGATATGGAACACAGGGAAATCGACCTCCTGACGGATAACGGCTGCAAAAAAGCGTGGTGTTGGTTTGCGGAAATTCAACGCGAGCCAAATTAAAGGCTTTTCCGGTAAATCAGCAAGCGGCGTTCGGCGTCCCCGAAAGTGTCGCCCGGATACCCCTATCAGCACAAGCAAATATCACGCGCGCTGGAGCGGTTTATCTCGCAACGCGGCAGGAAGTGCGGCGATAAATGTTTCGAACAGGCATTCGATTTCATCTAATAAATTCCAAACCATGTTGTAAAATGTGGACGGGGTGGTGAGTATTCCCATCGGTGTCATAATCTTTTATGAGTATCGGAATGTTTCAGCCACTGCCCTGGGCAATGTCTGATATCCTGTCGGGCTCTTGTTATCTGCGATTATTCGGCAACCCGGCATCATTATTCTGAGACAACCTGATACTCAGATAATCTTTAGATGTCTGCTCTTGTGCCTAAGAGGCTTGAGTATTCTGGGTTGGTTATGATAATTAGGGGGTACTGTAGTGTCAAGTTTGAATACTAGGTTCGATGTAAGCAAAGTTCCCGAAATAGTCGGGCATTCCGGCAACGAACTTCTGCGCAGATGTTGTAATGTCTTGAACAACACGAAGTGGCCGGTCTATATCGTTGGCCCTTCGGGATCCGGCAAAACCGTCATCGCGATGAACATAGCCAAGAGATACTCCCTCGCGCGCGGCGTGCCAGCCTATTATGTGCAACTGAGCCCTGAACAGACCAAGACAAGCCTGATATTGGGTCTTAGGCTTGAAGAGGGCAGCCTGGTCGTAAAAAACGGGATCGTCGCCGAGTGCATGGAGGCAGGCGGCGTCATCGTCGTGGATGAGGCCACGCACACGATGCAGGAAGTCCTTCTGATGTTCAACAGCATCTTAGACAGAACCTCTGTTACCGCTATCGGGGATAAGACCGTCTACGCAAACGAGAATTTCAGGATACTGTTCTGCGCGAACGACAGCCAATACTCCGGGAATATCAAGCTGCCGCAGAGCTTCGCCCAGAGGCTTGTCTGTTTTTATTTCGACTACCCTGCCGCGGAGGACGAGCTTAAAATAGTTGACAGAATTATCGCCGAGGAGTGCGCGATGCCGGACAAGGTACCGACAGAGGTGAAAAAGTACATAGTGGATCTGATGCGTGATACGCGCGGCAAGACATACCCGCTGTCCGTCCGAAACGCGGCCATAGCGGCCGTCATGTGCAACCTGGAGCGTGCGGAAGCCGGGAAGTCCGCGGATACGGTGACGGTGGACGATTATTTCATCAAGGGCAACAACGTGGAGAGCATAAGGAGAGGCATAGCGGAGAGACTTGGGATGAAAGACGCCGATAACATAGCCGCGCTGAGCGGCCCCGAGCTGGAGTCCTTCGTCAAATTCATAAGCGTCATAGGGGTCGAGCGCTTTAAGGAGATAATCCTGCAGAGCTTCATGTATTATCTCGATGTAGACCTCGGTTTCTACGATCTGCAGCTTGTCAAGGACAAGATACTGTCCTCGGCTTTATGAGTAAAGGTATGGAACACCGGTCATGATCAACCTGTCAGTGATCTGCCCAGATCTCGCGGTTCGGATAACAAAGACCGAAACGGCGGATGAGTTTACATCCCTGTACGGTTCCGCTGAGGTGAACGCGGACACCCCCTTCGTCTTCCTGGAGGATGAGAGGGAGGGGTACAATATGTGCTTTAACATGGAGAGGATAAGACAACTTCACAGGGAGAGCTGGCTTGAAAAGTATGTCGATTGCGAGGTCATGGTTGAGGGATTCATTATAAGGCAGTTGGCGCGGCTGCGCTATACCGTTCAGAGGGATGCGTTCGACGAGACATTTCAGACTCATATCATAAAGATCAGAAAGAGCCCCCTGTATTTCGCCATATATGAGATACTCTTCTCGGCGATGAACGAATACAACCTCTGCCTGGAGTTTCCTGAACTGGCGCGCCGCCTGGAGCTTTTGAACAGCTCGATCTCGTTCAGCCACGTCTCGAAGCTGAAGGGCCTGGGAGCTGGCTTCGAGGCATTTATGCCATATGTAGGGGCGCTGGAGAAGCTGGTCAGGTTCAACTACGTCAGTGACGACGTTGATATCGATTTTATCAACTTCAGCCTGCCTCTGAGCCTGTCGGCCAGGAGGACGAATTATGTAAGCGTCATAGCCGCCGCCAGTCTGATAGAGGAGTGGCTGAGCGAGGCGACTCCGATGATATTCCTGCGCGCGGAGGCCGAAGCGGCGCGAACCGGACGAAGAAAGAACCCTCCTTATTCTAAGGACATAAGGTCGGTTACGGATGAGAATCTCGACGAGATCGACCGCAGCGCTCAGCCGCTCAGCGTAAAATCCAAACTGGAGGACGTGGCGAAGGAGGTCGGTTTGCAGGCAGGAACCGGAAGGGTGAAGCACAAGACGAACGATACATCTCTCTTCTTCCTGGATACCGTCAGAAAGTACCACAAGGAGATCTCAGAACTTGAATATATGTTCAAGCGCGCGTTTACCACTATGAAGATCACAGGCTCCTTTGACGGGGACATCAACCTGCGGAAGCAGCAAGCGGCGTATCTTGCCTCTATTACAAAGGAGGAAGCCGAGGTCTTTCAATACTACCGCAAGAGAAAGGTCTCTGTCGATATCATGATATTAAGGGATGTCTCCGGCAGTACATTTCTCTTCGAGAAGGAGTACGCCGAGGGAATAGTCGAAATTCTGGCCTCGGTCAACTCTTTCAAGGGGATTCGCACGATGGAGATAGATTTCGCGGGCGAGGCGAAGGTGAACAAGGACTTCTCGCAATCGATTGAGATGGCCTCTATTGTCCCGATATCCGGCGGCGGCACGAGCATCCTTCCAGCGCTCAGGCTGTTCATGGGACAGACGTTCAAGGGGCGGCGCAGGCTGCTCTTCATACTGTCCGACGGAGAGATAAACGACAGGGCTCAGGCGGACAGAGAGCTGAATGTCTTCTGCAGGGAGAACGGCATAGAGATAATCAAGGTCGCGCTGGGCGAATTTGCCAACAACGGCTACGAGCGGACAGCCATGCGCGGTCTGCATAAATTGATCGCCAGAAAGATCATGGAGCGCGGGGTAGCGGATGATGAGTAAGGGACTGCGCTGTCCGCACGGACTGGCAATCGCCGTGACGATGGAGAGTGGCATCGTCGTTTACAGGCACGTCGGGGACGGAGATTACTGTTCGCACATGAACTCGTTCGAGACGATGCCCGAGGATATCCTGCGGGTTATGATCCGCTCCATACTCGATAACAATGAATTTGAGGATTTTCTGGAGATCGGCCAAACTCTGCGGGATCACGAGAATTCCATGGTCAACGCGCACAAGAGAGGCAATCGTTTCCATGAATTTTCCATCATGTTTAAGCGGAGCGGGGACGTTCGCGCCCTCGTCTACAGGAAAATCGCGGATCTAAGCTCCTCTTTGGAAGGAGTATCGGGCGCTATGAAGCTCTTCTCCCTCGTGCTGATCGTCCTATCCGATGATAAATTGTTTGCGGAAGAGAGAAAGTTCAAGGCGCTCGTCGCGGATTTCACGATCTGCTTTGGGTTCGCCTTCAAAGAGGCGTCGGAGCGGCTCTCCATCTGCAAACCGACCGACTCGCCGCATTATGATCGCATGAACCGGCTGCGGCAGGAGATTGAGTTTCAGAAAAAGTATGTATTTCACACGAGAACAGGCGATAAATTCGACATAAGCCTGTGGAGCGGGCGGGCGTGACGCCGCGGCACAGGGTGGAGGACGCGCCTGTCGCGCGTTCAGGGAGCGAGCGATGAACATGACCGATCATATAATTCTAGTTGACATTTACGACAGGGAGAGAGGCTGTATGGAAAAGGCGGCTGCTCATCGGCGGCCGTGCCTGCATCGCGCGTTCTCGATCTTCCTCTTCGACGGGGATCATATCCTGCTTCAACTACGCGCCGCGCACAAGTATCATTCGGGGAATCTGTGGACGAATAGCTGCTGCTCGCATCCCCGCGCCGGCGAGGACCTTCTGCCGGCCGCCTCCCGCCGTCTGCGCGAGGAGCTGGGGGTTTGCGCTCATGTAAGTGAGATCGCGTCGTTCGTCTACTTCCATCAGTTCGGTGAAGACCTGTACGAGTACGAGTTTGATCACGTGCTGCTCGGTGAGTATAATGGTCCGGTGGTCCCAGATCCGGATGAGGCAGCGGAGGTCATGTGGGTGACTAAAGACAGCCTGTCGCTCAATCTGCTGGAACATCCCGAGGCCTACAGCCCATGGTTTCGCACCGCGGCGCCCATCGTCCTGGGTTTTCTCGGAGCTCCTCCGGATTGACGAGATGAGCCGGCCTTGCGGCATCTGTTTTTAGGAGAATGAGGTAGATATGCTATGAACATCAGTCAGCTCAAATATTTTCTGGCTCTTGTAAGGTTCAGCAGTTTCTCGAAGGCCGCCGACTATGCGAACATATCTCAATCATCCATGTCAAAACAGATAAAATCACTGGAGAGCGAGTTGGGCGCGACGCTCTTCAGACGAGAACACTCGAAGGTGTTCCTGACAAAAGCCGGAGATGCCTTCTTCGTGTACGCGAAACAGACGCTGGAGTCCCATGAGGAGATGTTACTCTCCTTAAAGGAACAGATGAACGATGAGATACAGACTGTAAAGATCGGCTCCATTCCGGTGGTCTCGGCATATAATCTCAACAACGCGATAGCGGAGTTCGTATCGCTCCATCCGAAGGGCACAATTGTGATAGATCTCATGGAGAGCACTCAGTATTCCGTCTCCAAGGCGCTGAGAGAGGGCCATGTCGATATAGCGCTCCTTCGAACGGAGTATATTCAAGATCATGATGACTATGACCGCATTCTCTGTTTAAAGGACGAATTCGTCATGGTATGTCGCGAGGACAATAATCTGTCGGCTAAAAAATCCGTGTCGCTTGAGGATATAGCGCGTTATCCGCTCGCGATTCTGGACGCCTCATCCTCGATCCATTCAATCATCCTCAACTCGTTCAAGAGTGGGAATATACCCTTCAAAGTGAGGTTTATGACGACGAGGCACGAGGTATTGATGAAGATTCTGCAAAAGGACTTCTGTGTCTCGTTGATTCCGGAGAGATTGGTCAATCCGCGTCTGTTCCCCTGCCTTAAAACCGTTCCACTGTCGGAACCGATCATCAGCGAAGTCGCTCTGATGAAAAATAAAAATAGAAAGCTGAGCAGGATAACGATGATATTCTGGGAATATATGAAAAATATCATGCCATTTGATACACTCCAAGAGGATTACAACCAAAACTCGGGCCAGACAGCGGATCGTTCCCCCTAGTATTCAAAATTGGAAATTGACGTTGATGTTTTTGAATTTTCGTATAATCTTTTTGCGGTTATAATTGACGAATGAAGCTGCTTTGTGGCTGCTTTGGAGAAAAGTAATTCTTATAAAAGTAGTTATCCTCTTGCTTTATCATCACATTGAGGTTTAGAATTATAATCGCTTGTGTTGTTAAAAACTGGTGGTTGCCTGCCGTGTGGGGGCATTCGCCAAGGAGGGGTGACTATGGCTGGGAGACTGGCCCCGACGAGAGGCAACCTAGTAAAACTCAAAAAATCTATAGCTCAGGCGCAGAGCGGGCACGACCTTCTGGAACAGAAGAGACAGGTGCTGATGATGGAGCTGGTAAAGCATATCGACGAGGCCAAAACGCTACAGAGCGATATTTTGACCGTCTTTGGCGATGCGTACGCGGCGCTTCAGAGGGCGAACTTGTCGCTCGGGATAGACGCGGTCGAGGATATCGCTCACTCTGTGCTCGTCGCCAAAGAGATAGTAGTGCGCCTCCGGTCGGTGATGGGGGTCGAGATACCTGATATAGACGAGATCGATCACTCCATAAAGCCGAGTTACTCATTCAGCGGCTCGACCGGATCGATGGATGAAGCGTATCTAGCCTTCAGGAGAGTTTTGACTGTTCTTCTCCAATTGGCCGAGGTGGAGACGTGCGTTTACAGGCTGGCCGTTCAGATAAGAAAGACTCACAGAAGGGTCAACGCGCTTGAAAAAGTGGTCATACCCAAATCACGGGGAGAGCTGGTCTTTATCCAGAGCGTGTTGGAGGAGGGGGAACGCGAGGACTTCGTAAGGATGAAGATAGCGAAGGCAAACAGACAGAAGAAGCAGGACGCGGGATCCGGGGACGAAATGGATGCCGTGTAATCATCATGAGAGGGGAACGCCGGTTAAATCGCCGAAACAACATCCGGCCGTTTTGGAATGCTAGTACTATCAGGGTTTAAGTCTTTGCCCACAGGGGGGTTAAATTCAAAATGAGCGCGTTGCAGGAGGTTTTGGCGGTTTTACTGGGAGCGGAGGCGGAGGCGAAGAGAATCGTCGAGGACGCGAAGTCCGATTCTTCCGGAGTGGTCAAGACAACTCAGGATATTTTCATACCGGACAGGGAGATCAGGATGTCATCGGCGAGGGAACAGGCGAAGAGCATCATGGCAAATGCCCGCGAGTCCGCGGAGGTGGAGGCGAAACTGATCGCGAACCTCGCCAGGGAGGAGCGGGACCGTGTCGCAAAACGCTTTGAGGAGAACGTAGGCGCCGTCGTCTCCGCTCTTCTCGACGAGACGGTGGATAAGATTCTGGCTGGGGGCGAATAGTATTGTTCCTTTCATACCATTCGCACGGAGAGTGTTTATCGATAGGAGTAAAGTCGCGGGTTCTCTTCGGCCGCCTGCTCTCTCCAGATGACTATTGGCTGTTGCTGGGCAGCGACACAGTCGGCGAGATTGCCCAAAAACTCCGTCAGACGGACTACAACGAGGTCCTTTCTACCTTGCCAGCCGAACCGCGCAGACAGGACATAGAGTTTGCGGTCAAGACCACCATCTTAAAGGAAGCCGAGAATTTTGCCATTCACATGAGCGACCCGAGGATCAAATTCTTTCTGACCTGGGTAGGCTGGCACGAAGCTGAGAACCTAAAGAGCATATTCCGCTACATCGCGGCCGGGAGGGGAGACAGAGACGCGCTTCGCCGCAGGCTGTACATAATGAAGAGTTCCAAAGTGTCATACGACAATGTTCTCTTGGTCAGGAACTTCACCGAGCTGGCCGAGTCGCTGAAGGGAACGCCCTACTACGCGCCTCTCTCTGACTCGCTGCGGAAGATCTCCGCGGGAGAGGAAAAAAACCTTTTTCTGCTCGAGACCTCACTCGACAGATTCAACGAATCGTCCCTCTTCAAGGGGCTGATGAATCTTGGGCCGGATGAGAGACGGAATCTGCTGCCTTTATTCGGATCGAGGCTGGATCTCTTCAATATTTATATACTTTACAGAGCCTTGACATTCTACGACTTGTCGCCCGAGGAGATACTTAGTCTGTTCCTGCCGTTTCAATTCAAAATCAACCTGCATCTCCTGGGGGCAGCTATTCATGACGAATCGTTCGAACACACGATCGAGAGGCTGAAGGACAGATTCGCGGCATACTCCGACGTATTCGCGAGCGGCCTTGCCGATGAAAACCCGCAGCTTTCACTTGAGAGAAATATTAAGCGATTTTTATATAAGCTGGCGTATAAGGTTGTCATGACGGGATCGCCCGGTTTTCATACCGTAGTGGGCTATTTTCTGCTCAAGGAGTACGAGATAACAGATATAATACGCATAACTGAGGCTGTGCGTTACGGTCATGATAGGCGGCTTGCCGCCGCCTACCTTATCAGGCCAATCGTATCGGGAGGTGAGAAGACATGGCAATGATGAAGATGATCGCCCTGACAATGGTAGGCCCGCACGACGAGATGGAGCCTGTCGCGAGGCAGATGGTTCTCTCCGGAGGATTTCAGCCGATTCCGCTTGATTTTCTCGTGAATGACAGACGCATCAGGTCAAGGGTCACAACGGAGACGGACAATCCCTACGATGATCTTCTGAGCAAGATGTCGACTATATGGAAGGTCGCCGACGAGCCGATACCGGACCCTGAACCGATACCGCTCGCCAGGGATTTCAAGTACGCGGATGCCAAGGCTGTTGTGGACGACATTATGGGTAAGATTGAATCTTTGAACATCCGAAGGAATTTTCTCTCCGAGGAGCTCGAAAAACTTGAAGCCGCGAGGAGTTTTGTCGCCGCGCTCAAGAATCTCAACGTCAAGCCGGACGAGTTCGCGGCAGCGAAGTTCGTGCTGCCCCACTTTGGAAGGATGACAGTTGAAAATTATAACCGTCTCATCGAATCGACGCAAGAAGCTCCTCTTCTAACCGTGGAGCTGTCGAGGACCCGCGAGAATGTATGGGTTTTGATCTTCACCGTTCCTGGTTATAGAGAGGGCGCCAGAAATCTGTTCGAGTCAACATTCTTCAGAGAATTCTCCATAGAGGAGATGTCCCAAAATCTGACGGGTGAAGATCCGCTGAAACAGGTGGAAGACTCCATACAGCAGCACAAGAAAGATATCGGGGTCCTTGAGATGGACGCGAGAGGCATGCTTGATAAAAACCGCGGGGAGCTTGAGGAGCTGTTTTCCAGGCTGTATACCATGCAGAGGGTATACGACCTGTGCAGAGGGAGGGGCGAGGTGAGCGGCATGTATATCCTGTCCGGTTGGGTGCCGGAGGATACGTATGATTCGCTGAAAGACATGCTGCAGGCGGATGCGCCCATGACGTCGATCATAACCGAGCAGGTCGGCAATATGGCATACACCGGACTGCGGATCCCGACGATGCTTCGCAACAACAAGCTCGTCCGGTCTTTTCAGGATGTCGTGGCGATGTACAGTGTTCCATCTTATGGAGAGATCGATCCCTCGCCTTTCGTCGCTATAACATTCGTGCTCTTCTTCGGATTTATGTTCGGCGACGTCGGACACGGCCTGCTGCTGCTGGCGGCAGCCGCGTTTCTGGGTAAGAGGCGTGTTCTTTCAAAGTCTCTGGCGTACGTGATGAAGTGCGCGTCGGTCAGCTCGATAGTATTTGGGCTGATGTATGGCAGCGTGATGGGAGTGGAGAATGAGGAATTTGCCCTCTGGCTCTCCCCGATGCATGACACTGGCGTCCTGTTTGGCGTGGCCATACTCTCCGGGATCGTAGTGATAAGCGTCGGCATGATACTGAACATGATTCTGAGGTACAGGGAGAGGGACTTCGGGCGGCTGCTCTTCGACGGGCAGGGATTGGCCGGTCTCTTCGTGTACTGGGGATCTACCGTCGCGATATTTCTGTCGGTCAACGGCGTAGAGACTCCGTTCAAGGTGGACTATCTCTGGTACATCATCTTCGCGGTGCTGCTCCTCTCCGTGTTCAGGGACACCCTCGCCCGCACTATATTGAGCCAGTCCGTCCACAAGGAACCGTTTGCCATGCAGATGTTTGAGGTGCTTCACAACCTGATGAACTACTTCACTAACACCGCTTCTTTCGTCCGCCTGGCAGCCTTCGCGTTAAATCACGTCGCCCTTTCGTTTGCGGTAATGACCATCTCCCGCATGTTCGAGGACTTGCCGGCTGGCATTATACTCAAAGCGCTGGTGCTGATAATCGGAAACCTCTTCATCGTGGGGCTGGAGGGATTGATCGTGTTCATACAGGTTCTCAGGCTCGAATATTATGAGTTCTTCGGAAAGTTTTACCGTGGCGGTGGCAATGTGTTCAAGCCAGTTACATGGAAGAGAGATAGAACGCCACAGAAATCCTGACTGAAGCCGGGCCTCGAAATCCGCTCGTTCCGGGATGACTCGGCCCGCTGACATCAAAACTGTCGAGCAAAACGAACGGCGAGGACAAAATCCGCAAGGCGCTGATTGACTCTGGGTTGGCGGACTGTTGTTGAGCTGCACAAGAAATTGCCCCCTCCTCCATAAGGAGGAAGGCGTGTGTCGCGAATGATAACCTGTTGTCAGTGTCAAAAGATGAGGATTTGAACGCCAGTTAGCGTTATATATTCTCAAATCCCCTGTACAGCAGTTCCAAATGCCTGCCTATGTGAGCGTCGAGCAGATCGAAATACGCTTCGTCGTTCTCCCTCCATAAGCGATTCAGCCGGTCCTTGAAGACGAACGAACCGTCGGCCGATCTTTCGCTCAGGATCATCCCATAGGTGATATGAATCAACTGACGCGAGTCGTTTTGCTCGAAGAGTACCGGAAGTTTGTCGTCGGCGATTTTGTCCACGTTCGGAATGTTGCGCGGATTGCCGGTTATGTGGTAGTAGCGGCACGCGTCATCGAAGGCGGACAGGGCAAAGCGGTGAACCTCGCGGTAAAGGCCGGGATCTTTCATTGCTACCAGGCGCATTGCCTCCAGCCAATTAGTGCCGGCGGTCTTCACGTGGAAACGGCCCTCAGTGAGCTCTCCCACAATTGGAAACACCGCGAACTTATCCGATCCGGAGTGAACGCTGATCTTGTATCCAAAGTGTTTCGCGATTGCCGCGTGCGCCAAAAATTCGCGGCGGAACTGGTCTATGTCGCCTATATAGTCGATGCCCTTCTGAAACTCTCCGCAAAAACGAGGGGCGATGGAGGCGAACGAAACACCGCGATCCAGCAGCTCTCTCGCGACGAAGTAGTGCTGAGCCGGGGTCGTCGGCGTCATGGTTTCATCGATGGAGATCTCGAAGTCCACAGCGGCGTCCTTTATCAAGGCATTGTATATCTCGCACGCGAATTCTATCGCGTCTCCGTAGATCAGCGCCATCCGCGCGAAGCTGGCTTCGTCGAACTCAAGCGAGACACCGCGGTCCAGAGTAACGCGTCTGCCGACGTATTTTTTCTCCCAGTCCGGGCGAGGGGAGTAAGTCTCGCCGACCTGAGCGTCCGTCATATCGCCAACGTTGTTTCGGATACGATCGCCGCAATCCAGCGTGATCATTGTGTAACCGCACGACAAGGCGTATTTCACCTCGTCCAGGGTTTTCAAATGGTCCCCGTCCGCCCCAAACCCGCGATCCCAGTCTTCACGGAACACCGCGAACGTAGCGCGGTCGAGAACGTCATCATACGTGCGATTGGTCAAGTTGAGTTCCCTTATGGACTGCTGGGCCAGCACAGGCAGGGCGTCGTACCGCCTCAGCGCGCGGAGATGGCCGGGGGCGGCGATTCCCAATCTGTCGCCAACGCCAAATGTGCGGCTTTCTCCAAGCACCGGTCTCGGTGACGCGAATGGAAATATCTTGCGCAGAAGGGCCGCGTTCTCGTGATTCAATGGCGCCTTCACGCAGGCGTCTCCCGCCTGGTTAGTAAATCGCGCGCCTATGAAACCAACCTGCTCGGGTGCGATCAAGACGTCGCTCTCCCTCTCGCGAGCCATGAATACGGTCTCCCCGTTTGGAGCCGAGTGAACGGACTTAGGATAAACGCCATAGTCCTCAGGTTTTTGATCGCCGTTAGGAAGAAATCTCTCATCGAATATTTTCATCTTCTCTCTCCCAATCCATGTGATATCTGATCTTTCAATATGATATAGTCTAACACTTGTTTCCGTAACATAATAGCTGGGATCGTCATTTTTCATGTGCCCTGGATTGAGTTTGCCCAGATTAAATTTTCCCAGATTAAATTTTCCCAAATTAAATTTTCCCTATTGTAATATTACGGATGTCGTGATAGACTCTCCCACGTCAAGATGTTGTAAAGTTGTGAAGCGGGTGAGAGCATTGAAGAGAGAAATTCTTGTCGCGGCAGATGTTTTTATGATTGATAAGGGCCTTTGGTGGTGGCGTTAAAGCTACCCGAAGGACTCTGATGTTTTAGATTCAAAAGGGGCTCTGAGGGTATAAAACTTCCTTTCAGAGCCCCTTTTTTTGTATTTGTGTTTATATAGCGGATAACGGGGGGCGCTCGACAGAGAGGCCCCTCTTTATTGTGCGGCGAGCCCGCGAAAGGGTTGCCGAAATATAAAACATATGGAAGGGGAATGTGTAAGATGGAGAACATGGAGACCGTTGATGTTATGAAGAAAAAGGATGCGGCTTATACGGAGAGAAGAGGCCTTGGAATCGCGGACGTGCTGTTGATCGGAATACTGCTGGCGGCAGGCGCGGTACTCAAGTTCTTCGTGGGTTCAGTGATCAACTTTGGGATGAAGCCGAACTTCATCATAGCGATGTACTGCCTCATAATCCTGCTTACGAAACCTCGCTTGAAGGAAGCGGCCATAATAGGGATTCTGGCAGGGGCAATATGTCAGTTTTTTCCCGGCCAGCCGTACATCAACTTTGTGAGCGAGTTTGCCGGCGCTATCGCAATGTGCCTGTTGACGATGCTGCCTGCCAAAATCTTCGGGCTGCCAGTGAAGACGGTTCTCTGCACGTTTTTGAGTACTCTTGTCAGTGGTTTTTCGTTTATAGGGGTCATGTATATCATGTACTACTCCGGCGCCGACATCACCCCAACGCCCCTCGTGGCCTTCATGGCGATCATCTTCGGGACGGCGTTCATCAACTCGGTCATAGTTCAGGCACTTTACACCCCGCTCAGGCTGGCGCTAAAAAAGTGACTGGGATCCGCGTAATTCCGGCAGGAGCCATTGGATGATAAGGATAACGGGCCTTAGTTTCCAATATGGAGGCGGCGAGAAGAACGCGCTTTCGGATATCGACCTCGAGATAAACAACGGCGATTTTCTGGGAATTATCGGTTCGAGCGGCGCTGGAAAGTCCACCTTGACATACGCGATGAACGGGCTGGCGCCGCATCACTTTAGAGGCGATTTCCGGGGAGAGGTGACCGTAAACGGTCTGGATACCAGGCAGAACCAGCCAGAGGAGCTTGCGCGTCACGTCGGGAGTGTGTTTCAGGACATCGACAGTCAGATGCTCGCGTCCGTCGTGGAGGACGAAATTCTCTTCGGCCTGGAGAATTTCGGCATACCCCACGACGAGATAGAGCGGAGGATGAATGACGCTCTTGAATCGACTGGAATCTCCGAACTGAGGAGCAGGACGGTTGCGTCTCTCTCCGGAGGGCAGAAGCAAAAGGCCGCTATAGCAGCCATAGTGGCGCTTAGGCCATCCATAATGGTCCTCGACGAACCGACTGGGGAGCTTGATCCCCAATCGAGCCGGATGGTGTTCGAAATATTGAAAAAGCTGAACGAAGAGCACGGGGTCACCATCGTCCTGGTCGAGCAGAAGATAATGCTGTTGTGTGAATTTGCCAGGCGGCTGGCGGTCATGGATGGCGGGAAGCTGATCTTGTGCGGTCCTGTGAAGGATGTCTTAGACAGTGCCGACAGGCTGGAGGATGCGGGCGTCAATATACCGAGGGTGGCCACGCTCGCGAGGAGGCTTCGGGAGAGAGAGCTGTACCACGGGGATATCCCGCTTGACATAGGACGGGCCAAGATCATGGTGGAGGGGATTCTCAGCGATGCTGCGCTTTGACAGGGTATCATTCTCCTACAGGACGGAGACCGCTACGATATCGGATGTCTCATTCGAGATCGGGGAGGGAGAGTTTGTCGCGCTGCTGGGCGAGAATGGGGCTGGAAAATCGACTCTGCTCAGGCTCTGCAACGGTCTGCTCAGACCGACGTCCGGCCGTGTCTCCGTCCGCGGGTATGACACGGCCACGACTAAGACGAGCGCAATCGCGCGCTTCACAGGATTTTTATTTCAAAACCCGGACCGGCAGATCTGTCAGAATACCGTGTATGGCGAGATAATGTTCGGTCTCGAATATATCCTCCCCGACGAGAGCGAGAGGCGCCGGAGGACGGATGAGACTCTGGCGCTGTTCTCGCTCGACGGTCTTGGGGATCCATTCGGGCTGAGCCGGGGCGAACGCCAACAGATAGCCCTTGCCGCGATACTCGCCCGCAAACCAGTATTACTGCTCTTGGACGAGCCGACGACAGGCCTGGATTACCGCGAGTGTATGACGGTCATGGAGATAGTGTCGAACTTGAACGCGGAGGGAACGACTGTGTTCATGATCTCGCATGACATGGAGGTAGTGGCGGACTTCGCGCGGCGCGTACTCGTCTTGAGCGGAGGCAGGCTGATAGGCGATGGGCCCGTCAGGCGGATCATGAAGGACCCAGGCGTTCTGCGCGAGGCATCGCTGCTTCCAGCGCAGATACCGGCTCTCGCGATGACTCTTGGGGACAGCTTCGCTAACATCTTTACTATAGACGAGATGGCTGATACGGTCGGGCAGCGGGCTTTGGCGCGGCAGACCAGCGTGGGGAAGACGTCATGAACGGGTTTCTCAGCTACGTGAACGGCAGCTCGCCACTCCACAAGCTGCACCCTCTGACAAAGATGGTCATGTCGTTCGCCCTTTGCGCGTCCTGTTTTTTGAGCGGAAACCATGTTCTGATATTGTGTGTAATAGGGCTGAACCTCTGTCTCTTTGCGTCGGCGGGAGGAATTGCGCGAGCGGTATCAACTCTCCTGTCCTTTGTGAAGTTCTCCGCTGTGTTGTTTGTATTGCAGCTCTTCTTCATAAAGGATGGGACGCCGATCTTCACCCTGCCGCTCGGCATAACGCTCACATATGAGGGCGTGATGTTTTCGCTGCTCTTCGTTCTGCGATTTCTCGCGTCCACCATGCCCCTGGCCCTTATGCTGTCGGTCACCCCTGTTGGGGATATTTCGAACGTGCTCGTGCGCAACCTCCGCGTACCGTACAGATACGCGTTCGTAATTACGACGGCCGCGCGCTTCATACCGCTCTTTTCGGAGGAGATGTCCGGCATCATGGAAGCCCAGACCGCAAGGGGAGTGGAGTTTGACACGAGGAATTTCATAAAGAAGATACGGCTTCTCATCCCGCTCTGCGTTCCGCTGTTGATATCATCGGTGAGAAGGATAGAAAACAGCGCCATCTCGGCGGAACTGCGCGGGTTCAATCTCAGGACACGGCTGAGCGGCTACAAGAGATACAGCTTCGGCGCAAACGACGCAACGATACTCATAGCCTGCGCCGCATTGGTCGCAGTTAGCGCGTCCGGGATTTGGCCGTGACAATATATTTGGCGGGGCGTCAGTTCATGAGCTCGCGAATTTTCTCGATCGGCAGTCTGACGCTCCTTGCTATAGCCTCTGGAGACATTCCTTCCGCCAATAGATTGAGGGCAACTTCGAGCTTGCCTCTTTCTATTCCTTCTTCTATTCCTTCTTCTTTGCCTTCCGTCTTCCCCTTGTTATATTCTCCGCGCATCCGGGCTCGCTCGTCCATCCTCGCTTTTTCCCTCGCGTCATAGATGAGCCTGGTCTTCCGGTCGCTGGAGAGTCTTTTTAAAATATCGACGGTCTGTTTAATCGAGGGATTTTTAGCGGCGAGCATCTCATACTCCTCCATTCTTTCAGCCTTCATCAGCCAGAGCCAGTCAAGGAGCGAATCGTCACTCTCCTCTCCACCCGGTAATTTATTGAGCTCCAGAGAGTGTATCTCAATATTAAATCCCAACATCGATGATGTCACTCCGGCTTTTTTCGGCTGAGGAGACCTCCAACTAAGAGGGACAGTTCAAATAGGAGGTAGAGCGGGACTCCCATGGCAATCTGTGATATCACGTCCGGAGGCGTAAAGATGCCTGCCAGTAAAAAGATCACGAGTATTATGTACGGCCTTGCCCGCGCGACCTGTCTTGGCGTCGTTATCCCCAGGGAGAAGGAGAGCAGCAGCAGGAGCGGAGTTTGCAGAAGAAGGCCGGCCGCGACCATAATGCCGGCGAGCAAGGCCAGATATTCACCCAAGCCCCAGAGTGGCTGGACGGAGTCCGACGCGGCGAATGACAGGAAAAAACTCATCACGACCGGCGATAGAAACCAATACGACATCATTGCCCCAGCTATAAAGAGGACCGGCACTACAGTGAGCGCCGCCAGCGCGTACTTGCGCTCCGAGACGCGCAGAGCCGGCCATATAAAAAGCCCCGTCTGAAGCAGCAGAAACGGCAGCGACACGATAATGCCCGTCCATACGGAGAGGCGCATGTACGCGATGAACTTCTCCGCGGGGGAGAAAGTATACAGCCTCGCCCCGAGGCTGGAGACCGGAGCCATCAGAAAACCCGCTATATCGTCGGAGAAGACGAATGCAGCGGCCGAAGCGGCCGCAAAAACAACCAGGATCGCGATAACGCGCTTTCTCAGCTCCTCCAGGTGTTCCTCCCATTCGTCGGATGCCCTTGCCGCGTCATCTTTATGAATTTAGATTCAAGCCCCCTCATCTTCATGTTTTTCGCCATTCGCCGGATCGTTGCCATTCGCCCCGGCTCCATTCAAGGCGGATTTGAACTCCCGTATGGCGTTTCCGGCGGCTCTGCCCACTTCCGGCAGGCGTTTCGCCCCGAAGAGCACCAGGGCCAGCACAATCAGAAGGCCAATTTCGCCCATTCCTAGATTCATCGTAATTCCCCCCCTCTAAAATTAAAATGGAAAATCATCTGTCTCTGGCAGTCGTGGCAGACCCTCGTCGTAGTCAGTCGGGCGTATTCCTGGCGTCTCGCTCTGCCTCCGCACGGCAGTCAGGGAGAACGCGACCGGCCTGGCCGGGCAGACGACGAGACACGCTCCGCAGCCTATACAGTACGGCTCGTCGAAAGCAGGTATTGTGAGTCCAGGCGCGTTCTCGAACGGTATCATCCTGAGCGCCCTGGTCGGGCAGACCTCGGCGCACGCGCCGCACGCCTGTCCCTTGGCCGTCACAACGCAACGATTCAGCGAGAGATTGCTCAGCGCGACGCGCGTTCTCCTCTTCTTCTCGACGTCCAGAGAGCTTATCGCGCCGGTCGGACAGACCCTGCCGCACTCGACGCAGCTATACTGACAGTAATCCTCAGTGTAGTCCAGCGAGGGGCGGAGCCTCCCGGACGCCTTTAAGATCTTCACCGGGCATGCCGCCACACATGCCTGACAGCCGGAGCATCGCGAAGAATAATGCCCGACATTCCTGCCCCCGGGCGGAAGAATCGGAAGTGGCGGACCGTCGTAGGCCCGGGACGAATCCTCTCCAGTCTCTCTCAACGCTCTCCCCCCTCTCCCCCTGAACAGATGTCTTATGTTCGCGCCAGTCGCGTAGAGCGCGCCAAAGAGAAGGGCCGCGGCCTTACTCCCCGCCGAGGACAAAAAATACCTGCGTCCAATCTGCCCCGACTTCGAAGCGCCGCGGACTCCAAAACCAATAAAACCGCCCGGACAATCCGCGCAGGAGAGACAGAGAACGCATCTCCTCCCGTCTATCTCCTTCTCCTTTGAATCGACGCAACCCGTAGGGCACTTCTTTTCACACAGGCCGCAGGATGTGCATCCAGCGGATATCCTCATGCCCAGCGGGGCGAACGACGACAACAATCCCAACGAGATTCCAGCCGGGCACCAGTCACAGAACCTCCTGCCGCGAAACAGCGATATCAGTAAAATGACCGCGAACGGAGCGGAGACGAGCAACGTGAAAGACGGCGCGTGCCCGTCCCTCAAAGCCCTGACAGCCGTCATTCCTCGTCCGAAGAGCGATATAGGGTCCACGACCAGCGCGAGCTGTGGAATAGAAAGTATGATCCCGACGCACGCCGCAAGTGTTACGGCATACCTTGCCCGCCACGGTCTGACCCTCCCTCCGGCGCCTGTCCCGAGACGCCTGGATATCCTCCAGAACGCCTCCTGCAGCGATCCCATCGGGCAGATGACGGAGCAGAAGACCCTTCCGGCCAAGAGAGAGGAGAAGACTGCCGCGGCCACGGCTATACTCGCAACTCCATGTCCGTAAAGAACGGACGTGAACTGGCTTTTCATCAGAAGCGCAAGCAACCTGTTCCCACCGCCGCTCCCGGAGAGATACGCGAATACGAAGAGCGCGAGCACCCCCAACGCGACGCAGAGCCTCGCCGCCGCGACTGCTTTGTAAACCCTCGGCCTTGTGGAAGACTTCGCCATACCGGCCCGCTTTACAATGTTATGCGCTCGATTTTGAGGTTCGCGAGGTCCATCCTCCCCAAACCGATCTCCGCGGCAAGGCGTATGTGCTCTATCTCCCCCTGTTTGCGCCCGAGCATCATGGATGCCGCTGTGTCGGCGGCGACTACATCCGGTGAGATTATCAGAGAACCCAGGTCCGCTACGTCCGAGGGCGAGCCGCCGCGGGGGCCGTTTCTCGTTATGACCCTGTACGCGTCCACTACATTAAGGTCGGGCTTTCTCACGCGCAAAAAGTCCGATATACACTGCTGCAGGCCCTGAGAGTGATACTCTCTCCTGTTCCATACGCATCCCATGAGATTTTTGGCTGAGATACTCACTCCGGCGCCGCCGTGATGCTTCAGCACTGGCGCGCTGATCAGGACGTCGCACTCCAGCAGGGACTCGTGTATCGATGTCTCCTTCAGCCTTGCCCCGCCCACCGGGACCTTCTGATAATAGCCCTCCTTCTCGGCCGGAGCGTATATCGCGCCGACGCCTTCGGCCGCTTCTCCTATGCCGCTGCTCTTCCTGCTGTTCTCCCAGTATTCTATCGAATGATCGAGTATCACGACGCGCTTGGCGCCGGCATCCCTGCAATGCCGGGCTATCTGTGCCACAAGGGCCGGCGAGGTGTTCGCCGGGTTGCCCGGCGAGACGTCCCATGACATATTCGGCTTTATTACGACGGTCTGCCCCTTTCTCACAAAACGCCCTATTCCGCCGATCTTCTTTATCCCAGTGTCGAACATCGCTTCAGGCAGACCGCCCCGCAGAGCGACCAGATCGGGATACTCCTGAGCGGCAGCCCCAGCAGCGCCGCGCAGCCCCTTTGGCAGAAAGAGCAGTCCAGCGCCGATGCCAATCGCGGCAGTCTTTTTGATAAATTCACGCCTGTCCATATCGTCACCCCTTTTAAAAAGTTTAGATGTTATTCATGATATAGCCTGAGAAAATCTTCGCATTGTACATTACGCCAATAAAGACAGTGATTTGCGAGACCGTAATAGAAACGTGCGGCTGGTAAGATTTGGGCCGTTTACTCTCGTGTTCACGGATATTTTGCGTGAGCCGCCACAACATCTGTTTCTCCGCTCAGTCTAGCGATCTTGTCCAGTACGCTCCTGGCGTCGTCGCCAGCCAGGAGCCTGGGCCTGTAGTCGTTGCGGTCGTCGCTCGATGAGATCGAGGCCG
Organism: Synergistaceae bacterium; assembly: GCA_031268885.1. Classification (GTDB taxonomy): domain Bacteria; phylum Synergistota; class Synergistia; order Synergistales; family Synergistaceae; genus JAIRWR01. The sequence continues at coordinate 14,313 of JAIRWR010000057.1, read as the reverse complement.
GTATGACACGGTATGTGCCGTGTAGCTTGCCAGCTGTTTGGGTAATCACCACCTGGAAGATCATGGTGTCCTTGTCCGTGGGGTTGATGTTTCCTCCGAAGCAGAAGTTGCCGAGAGAGTAGGCGATTACGCCGCCGTTGTAGAGTTCGATCCCCTGCAGGACGTGGGGATGATGCTCGACGACGAAAGCCGCGCCGTTGTCTATCGCGGTATGAGCGGCGCTTCTTTGAGTCGGGGTGGGAGCGTATGATGCTATTGGAAGCCCTCCGTGAAAAGATGCGATGATCACATGCGCGCCCTCTCTCTTGAGCGCGTTGACGCGCGCCTTTATGACTCCGGCCCCAGCTGACGCGGACAGACCGAAGAAACCGATTTTGATGCCGCGTATCTGGCGCGTAAGAATATCGTCATAGCCAAAGTACTCAACCCCGGCTCTCTTCAACGCGGCCTTCGTGTCCCTGAATCCTTCGTCTCCAAAATCGCGCGTGTGATTGTTAGCGAGATTTGCTATTTCGACACTGCCGGCGGAGAGGATTTCCGCGTACTCGGGCGCTCCCCTGAACCAATACTTCGGCCCCTCCTCCGGCTTGCTTCGCATGGCCGCGGATTCAGTCAACGGGCCCTCCAGGTTCACTATTGTGAGATCGTCGGAGGCAAAGACGCCGCGTACCCCGCCGAAGAAGTATTCTTTCGGTTCGTTCTCGTAGAACGCCGAAAAATGCCGGCTGCTCGCCGAGTTGTAACTCTGCCCCAACGTGCAGTCTCCCACAAAGCTAAGAGTGACTTGCGGGGGGCCGTCACTCCGCTTGCTGTCCGTCCTCGGTGATCTCTGTCTCCTCAAACCGGCATTCGAGGCGGAGACTGTATCGTCCAGAGCTTGTCGCAGGGCGTCCGCCTCCCGCGCTAAGGCTGCCGTTCGCTCCACAACATAAGCGCCGCTCCCTCCGGCCTTGGTTCGCAAGGACGGCTGCTTTAGGCGAATCCCGTCCGCGCTGAGCCGGATGTTGACGTTGACGTATAAAACTATCACAACCCCGGTCATAATCGCGGAAAACGCGGCGATGAAGATGAGAACAGCCATCACAGCGCTCCCTCTTCTCATGATCGGCCTGATTTTTCTTTTAAATTATACATGTTGTTCCGTTCATACATGTTATACATGCTGTTCCGTGTATTAAGGCAATGCCATGCCGCCAGGACAGACGCGGCGGGCATCTGAACCAGCGTGCGGCCCGATGTTATTTGCTGTCGTAAGTAAATACTCCATCCCAGTCTTCAGGCGCCTGTTTAGACAGCATACCTATTCGCTCTTCGAAGATCCTGTACAGAGCCTCGCCTGGGCAGTCCTTCGCAAGGGACGAACAGATCTCGCCGGAAGAGCGGAAATCACCGTCGATATATAGCCTGAACGCCCTCTCCCACAGAGCTGTCTCATCACTCCTCCTGCCTGCCTCCTCCAAGGTGTAGACGGTGAATATGGGAATGCGCTCGGACTTGCCCTTTACCTTCACGATGTCCAGCGGTTTGATGGCGACCTTGCTCTCGCATGAATCGGCCGTTGTCTTGCTGATTACGATCCCCACGCCGTATTTCGGGCACATGCCCTCCAGCCTGGACGCGGTGTTCACGGTATCCCCCACCGCGGTGTAGTCCATCAGCTCATTCGTGCCCATGTTCCCTACGTGAGCGGTTCCGGTGTGTATTCCGCCGCCCATTCTGAGACGAAAGCCAAACTTCGCCTCCATTTCGGCGTTCATTTCGCCTAAGGCCAGATGCATGTCGAGCAGCGAGCGCACCGCCCTGTACGGGTGGTCGGGGATGTCGATCGGAGCGTTCCAGAACGCCATCATCGCGTCGCCTACAAATTTGTCGAGAGTCCCCATCGAGCTTCTCACGATCGACGTCATGGGGGTAAAGTAACTCCCCAGCATAGCCACGACTTGAGTTGGCCGCATATTCTCAGTCAAGGTCGTAAATCCTCTGAGGTCGGTAAAGAGGACTGATATATTCCTCTGCTCTCCTTCGAGGCTGCTCACCCCGCCTGTCTCTATTATCTTCCCCACGATCTCGGGTGATACATAGTTTGAGAACGCGCGCTTAAGTATTCTCTTCTCACCCTCTTCAAACAGCAGACGAAGGAAGAATGAGGCGAAGGCCTCCAGAGATATCACCATCAGGGGGTAGAGCGGAGTTACGAAGTATCCGCTCGAGATCATAAGTTGACGGGAGCCGAACCAGACGCAGACGGACATGGCCCCTCCCAGCGGCAGCGCTATCCGCGGACGAACCGCGCCGAACAGAATCATCGACGCTATGCCTGTTGTCAGTATCAGGCCTATGACATACGCCATGGACCAGAGTGGCGTCCTGATAAACCTGCCGGAGAGAATTGTATCGACAACCGCGGCGTGCAGCTCCAACCCTGGGAAACTGCTGTCGAACGGAGTCGGCCTCAGATCCTTCAGCGCGGTGGCCGTTGATCCGATGAAAACGATGCGTCCTGCCAGCGCGTCCGCCGGAACGTTGCCTCTCAGCACATCCGAGGCGCTGAAAATCGGGAACGTTCCGCTCCCGCCTCTGAATACCACAGGCATCGCGCCGTCGTTCGACATGGGCACGTCTATGCCGGCGACCCTGACCGACAGGGGGCCGTCCTCGGAGATATACACCGTGACGCTACTCTCCTTCGCGGCGAGTGCCAGTGCCGCAAGCGCCAGAGAGGCTATCGGCGTATCCTTCCAAGCCAGAAACAGCGGAATCCTCCTGAATATGCCGTCATCATCGCCGTCGGCGTTCATCATGGCGATTGAGGATGCGGCGTCGGCAAGGACTGGCGCCGGCATCAGTATTCCCTCATCGCTCTTCAGATACTTCGCCAAACGAGAAGTACCCGGCATCCTGATCTCGTTTACGGTAAGCGGCCGTATGGGCAATTCGGGCGCTCTGTCGCCCTCCAGGGCCGAGACCACCTGCGCCGTTATGACCACTGGGAGTTGCTTCATTATAGATGCGAGGTAGGCGTCGTTGTTCATCAACTCTGGCGGCAGCCCCTTAATATCCGGCTCGACCCCGAACTCGTCCTTCAGTTGTCTGGCCCACAGATCGGGAGATGTCCTGTCGGGTTCTATCATGAGAATGTCTATTCCGATGGAAGCTGCCCCATATTCGTTCAGCGCTATCAGGAGTTCCGCAAGGCGATACCTCGGCCACGGCCACTGTCCGAGTTCGTTTATGCTGCGCTCGTCGATGTCCACCAGCACAGGGACCCGCGATGGCTCGCCTCCCGCAAACGAGCGAAGGAATATGTCGTAGATTCCGTTGTCAACCCGATTCAAGAATGGAACGCGCATAACCATGGACAGACATACGAACAGAAGGCACGTCAGGCCGGACAGTGCCGCGTAGCTGGTCCTTCTGTTCTTCCTCCAGAGCCTGCCGATCTTATCCGCGATACGCATCAAACCTCCCCTTTCGTTCGCGGATATAGGTTATCATATCTCAAAATTGTCTGCTATAATTTTTTTTCCGAACAGACAAAAGATCGAAAATCGCGTTGATTGATCGGGGTGACAGTTGAGGTGAGAGAGACTATACGATACGCGCTGTTACTGGTCCTTTCTTATCTTGTGCCCCGCCGGTCTGCCTGCCGGGAGGGCTGCTCTTCCGCTTGACGGCAGCGTACTGGGGGACGATGCCGGTCTGTCCTCGATGTGGAAGAACAACAGCAGATCACGAAGGTTGCCGGCCAGCTTGGAGAGTTCTTCCGCTCCCAGCGCGACTCGTTCTGTCGAGGCAGAGACCCCTGTCACGCCGGTTTTGATATTTTCGCCGGACGCGGCCGTGTTTCCCACCCTCGTGGCTATGTTCTGTATGGCTTCGGCTATCTCCTCGCTGGAGGCGGCCTGTTCCTCAGATACAGCCGCCAGATCCTGAGTGGAACCGACTATCTCCTTGAGGTACGAGATCATGGCCCCTATTATCTCCTCGGTCTCCTTGGAGAGGTCTTTGGCCCCTTTCGACGCCTTCGCGTTGTCCAGGGAGATGCTGACCACGTTGTCGAGATCGTTCGATATCGTCTCTGCCAACTCTTCGATATTCTTGGCGGCGATATTGCTGTCCTCGGCGAGTTTTCGCACTTCCTCCGCGACTACGGCAAAACCGCGCCCCGCTTCTCCGGCCCGGGCGGCCTCTATCGCGGCATTTAGGGCTAGCAGGTTTGTCTGGTCGGCAATGCCGCCGATCTGTGATACGAAGTTCTGTATCTGGCGGGTTCGGGAGCCCAGTTCTTGAATGGACTTGGCCGACTCGGACGCGTTGCGAGCCACGCCGTCGATGCTGCTCACCGCCCGGCGGACCGAGTCCATTCCATTTTCACCGGCATTCATCGCGTCGTGTACCTTGCGGGCGATGTCGGTGCCGCGCTCAGCCGTCGCCTGAGCTCCGGCGGCAACCTCCTCAACGGACGCGTTTACCTCCTCGCCGGTAGAGGCGAGCGCGTTCAGGTTTGAACTCATGCTCTCGACATTCATGCGAAACGCGTCGAGCGAAGCGTTTGTCTCCTCCGAGAGCGAGGAAAACTCCTGCGCCGTCTCTGCGATCTCTCCACTGGCTCTCTTTACGGAGGAGATTATCTTCGACAGGTTGTCGGCCATATTTTGGAGGCTCTGTCCCATAGTCGCGATCTCGTCCTTGCCGTAGGTATCGAAGGAGCACGTGATATCTCCTTCCGAGAACGCGACGATCTTCTTCTGAGTCTCCCTTATGGGCGAGGTTATCAGCCTGGCTATCAAGACGCCGAGCAATATTCCGGTGACGACGGTCGCGACGGCTATTACGGCTATGAACATTTCCGCGGAATAGGCGGTTTCTATGAGATTGGCGTGCGATTCGTCGGCGTACTCTACCAGCAGACTGGACAATTCATCATACTTTGCGGCGTAATTGTTTTCGAGGAGGGTTATCCTTCCATTCTCTTTCAGCTCGGTCTCTATTCTTGCCAGTTTTGCCGTATTGTTGTCCCTCACGGCTTTTAAAATATCATCCTGTTCGATGGCGACCTGCGACCTGGCCTGTTGGAGTTCAAGGTAGATCTTCTTTTCCATGTCGGACATATCGGAGTTCTCATACTTGGAGAAGTTTTCATTGATATTTTTCCTGGCGTTGTTTACCATCGTCTCGACGATGTTGAGATAAGACGGGCCGAGAGAAGAGACTCTTCCAATCGCCCGTCTCGCGTCTGTGGCCATGCTCTTGGAGTCCAGCATCCATATTGCCGGACTGGCAAACTTCTGGTACATCTCATCGGCCTTGTCCGACATGTTTGAGCTGTAAATATAACCCGCGGACGAAACAATAATGAGCAATACAATCATAATAGAGACGAGTAGTAAAATTTTTGCCATAATGCTGATATTTCTCATAATTTCGTTTCCTCCCAGCGAATCCTAGATGAAGACCGATTATGCCAATACGCGCTTAAACGGAGTCGATGTCTATGCTGAGCCCTCATAAGCATCCGCTTCGATTTCATTTGATTTTAGGCCTTTTATCCCAGATCAACATTAGATCAGCTTTTGATGTAAATGTTCATAGGTTATCGCCACACAGCCACTTAGCCTTATATTTCACAGTTAAATGGCGGAGCAATATTAGCTATTCGGACCCTGTAGCTATAATTGCAGAAAATTTTGTTGTTGACTTGCGCTAAATTACCGATTTAAAAATATAATCCTATCGGATGAACCCGAGCGAGTTGACCGCGAGCATGCCGATCACCGCGCAAGAGAGACTGAGTCCGAGGTTAGCCGAGATGTTGGCGAATACGGATATGTATCTGCCATCCATGAATAGGAGAACGGTTTCGAGGCTGAAGGTTGAAAACGTGCTCAATCCTCCTAAAAAGCCCGTGGAGAGAAAGAGCTTTACCCTTGGAGGGAGAACGGGGGAACGGTATTCGAGCCCCATGAGGACGCCGATTAGCAGACCGGCGGCGGCATTGGAGAGGAGAGTTCCCCATGGAAAGGCTGAGGAGAGGAGACTGGCTCTTCTCGTGATGACAAAACGAAGGCACGCGCCAATAAATCCTCCCGCTCCGACTGCCAGGAGCTCGATCATTTTTATCCTCATGCCGTTTTGAAATCAGACACCGAGGTTAAAATGGCACAAAGAGCGCCGATTATGCCAACCAGCATCTGAGCGATGATCAGTGAGTGTGCTGACATGAATGCTGTCCAGATCACGAAGTGAACGGCCTGGCATTATCCATACAACTCATCCGGCAGGAATGATGCCGATGCCGTTCCGTCAGATGCCCTTTGAGGGGGCGTCGCGTCTTCCGCCGGCATTGCGCGCGGTTTGGCGTAAGGCCTGGAGCTCTCTTTATAGCGCGCTTCGGCGGCCCTTATCTTAATCGACAGAGCGAGAACGTCGAGCCCGCTCAGCGCTCCGTCGCTCTCGCCGATGGGGACCTCCAGCCCGGAGCCGTATGGCTGAAAATAGAAACGCCTGCCTCCGCCGGCATTCCGCACCATGTAAATCCTGCAACCGTTCTCTCCGAAGGGACCTTCGGCGCTTCCGCCGCCATAGAGCTCCGCCCGCCTTCCCAATAGGGAGTCGGCATAAATGTTCTTGTCGTCGAGCCCCAAATCCGGCGCGCTCTCGAACTCGTCGAGAGGCGCCGGGGTTCTGGGATCCTCGGCAACACTGGCTTCCGGAGCGAGCCGCTCTAAGAGCGAGGAACCGCCCTCATCGGCGGTTACGCGCAAAACGTCCGGTGTCCCCTGAATTCTGCCCTCCCGATAAATGGAGAAATCAGAATTATCAGGAATAGAGTTCATAATCTCACCGCCTTTCTATCGTTCACGATCACTGATCGCAACAGAACAGCAGACATAGAGGCCAGCTCGGCCTCCAGAATAAAATTCCTTTTCTTTCATAATTATCGGCATAGCGCCGCTTTACTTTATGGCAGACGCCGCTCCCGAAACAACGCCACGCGGCGCTTGTAATTTCCCCCGATAACATCTAAGATCGGCGCATAAACACATATACACTGATAGGGAGGCTAACGCTCATGAATACGGTCCGCTGGAACGTGGCTGTATCGAAAGAGGCCGATAAATCGCTCAGGATGTTCCTCGCATCGAGTGGTAAGGGGAAAAAGGGCGATCTTTCACGCGTCATTGAGGACGCCGTTTTGTCGTACATCTTCGAGCGAACGGCGGAACAGATCAAATCAGGCAATGAAAACATGAGCGAAGAGGATTTTGGCTCGCTTATCGAAGAATCCATTGATTGGGCGCGTCATGGCTCATGAGGGTCGTCCTCGATACCAACGTCTTATTAAGTTGACAACAGTGATCTGGAGCTGAACCTCTGATTCCGGTCCGAACCAAGTCACGAAACTCCCTCGCTTCTTTCGGGTTCGTCTCTTTACATCTCAGTCCGCTTTAACCTCGAACATGCTGTATAATCGGTCATATGCCGCCCCGGAGTAGAGTTAAATACCGGGTGTGCGGGAGGACACCCCTATAGAAGCGAAAGCGGAAGGGGGTGAGCCGATTGAGTGTGCGGACAAAAAAGCGCGGGCGGATGAAATTCGAAAGGTCCGCCGGAGCGCATATAGCATAATGGAATTTGGCGATTGGCAGCATCACCGGAGGTGTTGGTTTTGAACCGTATTTTTAAATTCTGCGTTATCTTTCTGCTGTTTATCTCAGCACCGGCCGCGTTCCAATGGCCGGCTAGCATCGCGTGTGGGGAAGAGACGGCCGTTGCGTCCCTCGACATATCGAAATTTCAGGGGCCAAAGATGAAGGATCTTTATTACGTCATCATCAGCGATACGGACGCTCAGCTCCTGGCGATGTCCACGGGGAAGCTCGACGTGCTGTCCGACATATACCGCCCCGCGGACGCGGACAGACTGGTCAAGTCCGGAACGGTGGACATGTCGATCGCGCCGGGCTTTCACGGGTTCTTCATAACCTTCAATACGCGCGAATTTCCATGGGATCAGACCATCCTCCGCCAGGCGGCGTCACAGGTAGTCGAGCGCAGACGGTGGACGAGAGATCTCTTCTCGGGCTTCTGCGAGCCGACGTCGGGTTTTCTGCCACAGATCTCGCCCTACTATGACCCGGACGCCCCAACGCTTCCTGCCGGGATCGACGCCGCCCGCGAGCGGCTGGCGAAAGCAGGCTGGACGTGGAATATCTCCGGCTGGCTGGTCGCGCCCGACGGGCGGGAGGTCCCTCCGACGAAGATCCTCTGCCCGCCCTCGTCGGTAGTCGCTACGACGACCGAAATCGCCATGCTCATGGCCGAGGCGCTGATGTCCATAGGCATTCCGGTTGAGGCTGAGCCCATCGACTTTCAGACGATGCTCGCCAGGGTGGACGCGCGGGACTTCGACGCCTGCACCAACGCATGGAGCATGTCGCGCGATCCGGATGTCCTGTACTCGTTTTACCATTCGTCCATGGATGTCGAGGGGGGATACAATATGAGCGGGATATCAGACCCCGAGCTAGACCGGACGCTGCTTGACCTGCGCTACGCGCCGGACGAGCCCTCCGCGCGCGCGGCGGCCTCGCGGGCGCAGAAAATCCTGTCGGAGCTGACGCCGGTCATCCCAATATACAGCCGATACTCGATCTCCGCGATACGCAATGACTGGAATGGGGCGTTTACCACCGACAGATCCACTTCCGACAACCTGCTCACTCTGATATCCATGACCCCTAAGGGCGGCGGGGAACGCCCGATCTACTGGAACATTCCTTCGGAGATCAGAACGCTGAATCCTCTCGTGTCGTCTACGGCATATGACTGGACGGTGCTCGGCTCCGTATACGACTCGCTCATCTCGGTCGATCCCTACACATTCGAGGACATGCCGTGGCTCGCGGAGAGCTGGGATATAAGGCCTGGCAGCCCCGGATCGGTGATAACCTTCACCCTGCGCCCCGGACTGAAGTGGCAGGACGGACGCCCGCTCACCGTGGACGACGTCGAGTACTCGATACGCTTCATCAAGGAGAACAGTGTCCCGAGATTCTTCGACACTGTCAAGGACGTACATTCGATAGAGACGGATCCGGCCAGCGGAACGGTGCGGATAACCATGGCAAACACCAGCTACTGGCACCTGCATAACATCGGAGGGATGCTCGTACTGCCCAAGCATATCCTGGAGGGGGTTGCGGACTGGCGGACATGGCAGCCCACAAACACCACTCACACGGCGCTGGACGGGACGGTCATGACCGAACTCGTCGGCTCCGGCCCCTTTGTGTTCGTCGAGTCCAGGACTGGGGAGTACGTTCACATGACGCGAAACGAACACTTCATACTATTCAAAGATGGCGAGGGAGCGGAGAGATGACCTCCGCGCGGAAGCGTCTGTTCAGCTCCGTCATCGTGCTGGCGGTCGTTCTGGCGCTCAACTTCCTGCTCTTCCGCGTCATGCCCGGCGACCCGCTGACCGGCGTTGTGGATCCGAGATTCTCACCCGAGGCAAAACAGCAGCTCGCAGCCCAGTGGGGTCTGGACAAGCCCCTGTCGGAACAGTTTGTCGTGTACATCCGCGAGATGCTGTCATTTCGTTTCGGTCTGTCTATGATGACCGGCGCCCCAGTATGGGATGAGCTTAAAAACAGGGCGCCGAACACCGTCGCGCTTCTTCTTCCAGCGCTGATACTGTCGGCGGCGCTTGGGGTGTGGCTCGGGGTCAAGGCCGCGCAGAGGCGTGGATCTATTGTCGAAAGGCTGGTCTTGATCGGCGGCGCGGTGTCATTCTCCTTCCCGTCGTTCTTCGTGCAGCTTCTGCTTCTGCTCTGTTTTGCGTTCGCGTGGCCGGTCTTTCCCCTGAGCGGCACGACATCGATCCCTCCCCCGTCCGGAATCGCGGCTTTTGCCGACTATCTCTGGCACCTCGCGCTGCCGCTCTTCTCCCTCGTCGTCCTCAGCTTCGGGGGTTGGGCGCTTTACATCCGCAATATGATGGTGAAGGCGATGGGAGAGGATTATGTGCTCATGGCTCGCGCTCGCGGCCTTCCTCGCCGAAGAGTTGTGTGGAACCACGCGTTCCGCTCCATTCTGCCGCCGGTTCTCACAATCCTTCTCCTCTCTCTGCCTGGCGTCGTCAGCGGCGCGGTCATAACCGAGACCGTCTTCTCCCTGAACGGTGTGGGGCGCTTTCTGCTGGAGGCCACAAACTCTCATGATTACCCGGCGGCTGGGGCGGCGTTCTTCCTGCTCGCGCTTCTAACAATAGGGTGCAATCTGCTGGCCGATCTCTGCTGCGCCCTGGCCGATCCCAGAGTCAGAGGCGAAGGTACGCGCGGATGAAGCCGCGGACCATGAAAAGGCATCTCAGCCTGATATGCTTAGGCATTCTCGTTCTCCTCGCGATCCTGGGCCCCGGTATCTTCGGCCTGGAGGACGGACAGAAGGCGCCGCCGTACTCCAAGCCGATATGGCTCGACCATGCCATCGGCGGTGTCGCGGTGCTCGGTATCGATGCCGGCGACGGCCCGGAGAGCGCGTCGGCGCAGCTGATGTGGAATTACAAGGCCCCGACGCGAATATCTATAACCGGGCGCATGGACGGCGGACGGCTCGAATGGAGGACGCCTGACGGCACGTTTCCGCTGGCGTCCGGCGCCGGTGAGCTTGACCTCGACGCTCGCGACATTTCGTTCAAGAGGGCGCTTGGATTCAGCCCATTCGACGACGTGACGCGGGCGCTCTTTCCATCCCAGGGCGAATATGTCCTCTCACTGAGCGGAGGCAACGGGAGTGTCGAGATGAGGGTGGAGGGAGGCAGATGGGGCTGGCTCGGGACGGACCAGCGCGGACGCGATGTCGCGACTCTTCTGATCCGTGGCATACGCGTATCGCTCCTTGTCGGGATTGCCGCCACCCTGATATCGACGGTACTCGGCATGTCCCTCGGGTTGCTGTCGGGATACGCCGGCGGCCTGACGGACGCGCTGATAATGAGGATAGTCGATGTACTGCTCTCCATTCCCACCCTGCCCATTCTCATGATCTTCGCCGGGATATGGGGCAAGGGGCTCTGGAATCTCGTGGTGATACTGTCCGTATTCTCGTGGATGGGAACCGCGAGGACCGTGCGCTCCATGGCCATGTCGCTGCGGGACGCCCCATGGGTCGAGGGTCTCCGCGCGCTGGGCGCGAAGCGGAACTATATAATATTCAGGCACCTCGTGCCGGAGACGATGCCGTTGCTGCTGGCAAACGTGGCTCTCGGGGTTCCGGGCGCGATACTTGCGGAGGCGGGGCTGGCCTTTCTGGGGCTCTCCGATCCGCGCGTCCAGTCCTGGGGACGGATGCTGCACGAGGCGCACACGTTCGGGGCGTTCACGAACGGCGCGTGGTGGACGATTCTGCCCCCTGGGATAGGGATTTCACTGATATGCCTTGTCTTCATGGACATCGGGCGCAGACTGGAGGAGCGAGCTGACCCTCGCCTTTCGGCCAAGATAGAACAGGAGGTTAAGATATGAGCCCCTTCGAACCGAGCGCGGAGAACGCCGTGGAGATACGCGGCCTATCCGTCACCTACAGAGGCTCCGGCAAGAGCGTCCGCGCTGTGAAAGATTGTTCGCTCAGGATTCGGAGGGGGGAGATAATCGGCCTTGTGGGAGAGTCCGGCAGCGGAAAATCCAGCGCCCTGATGGCAATTCCTCGCCTGCTGCCGGCTGGAACGCTCGTCACAGGACAGATTATCTGCGACGGGACCGATATAGCCAATCTGAGCGAGGAGGAGTTGAATAAATGGCGTTGGAGGCGGATAGCGCTTGTTCCTCAGGGCGCGATGAACTCCTTTACGCCTCATCTCTCCATCGAGCGGCACATAACCGAGGTTCTGACCTGTCACATGGGCATGAGCAGGCGCGAGGGGAGAGAGCGGGCGGCGGATCTGGCGCTCACCGCCGGGCTTGAAACCTCCATTCTGACACGCTATCCGCACGAGCTGTCGGGAGGGCAGAAGCAGAGGGCCGCTCTTGCGGCGGCGATCGCCTGCGATCCGGACTTTCTCCTTGCCGACGAACCGACCACCGCGCTCGATGTCATAACGCAGAGCGAAGTACTGGAGACGATAACCGGCCTGGCCAGGAGACGCGGAATGGGCCTGCTGCTGGTGACTCACGATCTGCCCCTCGCGGCTGGAGTCTGTGACAGACTTGCCGTCATGAAGGATGGGTTGATCGTCGAGAAGGGGCTCTCGCGGCAGATTGTAACGGAGCCGGCACATGACTATACGAAAAAACTCATCGAAGCGATTCGCGCGATGGAGAAGCCGCCGGAGGTCCTTCCGTAATGTCTGGGATAAGTCTGAATGTTAAAGGTCTTGGCGTCCGATATGGCGGGACCGGAAGTTCGTTTTTCAGCAGGGGGGAGGGCGTCTGGGCCCTCAAGTCGGTATCCTTTTCGATGTGCGCCGGAGAGACCCTGTCGGTCGTCGGCGAGTCGGGAAGCGGCAAGACGACACTTCTGCGCTCCCTGCTCGGGCTAGTCAGGCCGACGGTTGGAGAGATCGAACTCTGGGGGCGGTCTCTCGCCGCGATGACGGATGATGAACGCCTCGCGGTCCGGCGGCGATGCGGCTACGTCCCGCAGGACCCGTACGGTTCTCTGCCGCCGACGCTTACTGTTCTCGGAGCGGTGATTGAGCCCTGGAGCATAGTCCGCGGCTCGCGCGGCGAAACGCGCGAACGCGGCATAGCCAAGGCGGAGGAACTGCTGTTGGAACTCAAATTGCCGGAGGATCTGTGGGGGGCGAGGGTGAAATACTCGCTGTCAGGGGGACAGCGTCAGAGGGTGGCCGTGGCCAGGGCGCTGATTCTTGACCCCGAAGTTCTTCTCTGTGACGAGCCGACAGCGATGCAAGACGTATCGACGAGAGGCGAGGTCCTAGATGTGCTGATCGCCCGGGTCAGACGCGGCATGTCGATGATACTTGTCACGCACGATCTTCTGCTGGCGAGACAGGCCGCGAAACAGGCGCTGGTTCTGTACAGGGGCGAGATAGTGGAGTCCGGCGGCACGGATGAGCTTTTCGAACGCCCCTCCCATGAATACACCCGCTCTCTGCTTGCCGCTCTTCCGAGGATTTAGGGAGCGCCGGCACGAGTTCGGACAGATAAAATCCGGCGATCTTACTTCAATCGCCGGATAGTCATTCAAACTCCCGAAAGAGCCGGAGCCGTCAGGTGGTTCGTTCTGATGATCGGTGGTTTCTAGTCCACGCTCATCCCCTGTTCCTTGAAGTACTTTGCCGCGCCGGGATGCAGGGGTACCGTAAGTCCATCGAGAGCGGTTTTGAGCGTTATCTCCCTGCCCTTCGCATGGGAGGCGTGGATGTCAGCGATGTTTTCGAACATGGACTTTGTAAACTCGTATATAGCATCCTCGGAGATCTGGTCGTGAGTGATGAGAATCGCCATGACCGCGGGAGTTGTAATGTCACTGTCGATGCCGCTGTAAGTCCCCGCCGGGATGTTGCTCCTTATGAAGTATGGGAACGCCTTGGTAAGTCTGTCCATGTACTCTGGCGTGAAGTCCATCAGAGTGATATCCTTCGTCGTGGCAAGGTCCATCACGGACGCTGTCGGATATCCAGCGACGACAAAGCCGGCGTCGATCTGGTTGTCCTTGAAGCGGCTTGTAGTGGCGCCGAAGTCCAGAAAGTCGGCCCTCATGTCGTCGTATTTTAGCCCGGCAACCTGCAGTATCGCGCGGACATCGCCCTCGGTTCCCGACCCGGGAGCCCCAACGCCGACTCTCTTGCCCTTCAAGTCGTCAATGACTTTAACGGCGGAGTCCTTTGTTGTGATAAGCTGGATGTGCTCCGGGTAGAGAGCGGCTATGGCACGGAGGTTGGTCAGCGGAGACTTGTCGAACATCATCTCTCCCGCGTAAGCCCAGAATGTGATGTCGTTTTGCGCGAACGCGACCTCTATCTCTTTCGTCGCGACCAGGTTTACGTTCGCCACCGATGCGTTAGACGTTTCAGCGGTGGCCTGAATGACTCCGTTCTTCGAGACTGCCTGAGCTATCGCGCCGCCGATCGGGTAATAGGTTCCCGAGGTGCCGCCTGTAGCTATCGACAGGAATGTCTCTGCCGCGAAAGCCATACTTGAGGTCATGAAAACTACCATGGAGATGAACGCGAAGATAAAAAATATCTTTTTCCTTGTCATTTTCGGATTCCTCCCTTAATAATCATCTGCATACCGACTTTTTTCCTCTCCTCCGAACGATACGGCCGCGTATCACCCCTTT
>JAIRWR010000048.1 GCA_031268885.1 Synergistaceae bacterium | reverse complement strand
CCTTATAGTATATTCAACAAGTAGAATATGCCATAAATTATTATAAGGAGATTTTTATGTCGCTAAAACACGGAATACTCGGACTGTTGAATTACGGCCCTATGACAGGTTACGAATTGGATAGGGCTTTCAAAGACTCGCTTTCTTTCTTCTGGCAAGCGAAAACAAGCCAGATATACCGCGAACTTGCCGCGATGGAGCGCAATGGCTGGCTGACCGGTAAGCGTGTCATTCAAAACGAGAGGCCGAATAAACGAATTTACACCATTACCTCTGCCGGTGAAGAAGAACTCAAAAGTTGGCTTTCATCGCCGGAAAAAGATATTGGAGATGCTATGCGCGTGCGCAATGCCTTCCTGATGCGCGTGTTTTTCGCGGGGGAGATGAGTGATGAACAAGCGATTGCTATGCTCCGGGCGTTTCACGCGAAGTGCGCGGAGACCGTCTCACGATTTGGTTCGGTTCCAAGCGCGATTGCGGATTACGGCGCGTTGGTGGATAACGCCGCGCGGACGAAGTATTGGAAGATTGTCGCGCTGTACGGTGAAGCGCATTACTGTGCCGAGATGAAATGGGTGGAGAGAGCTATCTCGATATTGGAGGAAAAAAAATGAATACGCTTGTCATAAACGGTTCGCCGAAAGGCGGGCGGAGCAATACGATGAAGCTCGTCCGCGCGTTTTTGGACGGAGCGGGATGGAACGACGCTGGAACAATCGATGTAGCGGGCGCAAAGATTGAATCCTGTCTGGGCTGTTTTTCCTGTTGGAACAAGACGCCTGGGATATGCGTGATCCGCGATGAAATGAGCGAATTTACGCTGAAACTTATCGCTGCCGATGTTATCGTATGGGCTTTTCCTCTTTATTATTTCAGCGTTCCTGGCAAATTGAAAAATCTCATTGATCGTCAACTGCCGTTGAATCTGCCTTTTATGGCCGAAGGCAATGAAAGCGGCGGGCATCTGTCGCGCTATGATCTGTCGCGTCAGCGTCATGTCGTAATTTCAACCTGCGGTTTCTGGACGGCGAAAGGCAATTATGACGCCGTTACCGCCATGTTTGACAGGTATTACGGAAGAGGGGAATATGCGCGGATTTTTTGCGGTCAGGGGGAACTCTTCCGTGTTCCGGAGCTAAAAAGACGCACCGGCGCTTATCTGGAGACAGTCAGGCGCGCCGGGGCAGAGTTTGCCGCTGGAGGAATAAGCGCGGATATACAGTCGGAGCTCTCGGAACCGCTATATCCACGTGACGTGTTTGAAAAGATGGCGGATGTCTCCTGGGGAATCGCCAAAAGTGATGAAAATCCGCCGGACGAGAGCTTGAGTTTCACGACGCAAATGGCGGCTCTGTACAGGCCGGACGGCACGGACCGAGTTCTGGAATTCTACTATACCGACATCAATAAAGCCTATCAAATCTTGCTGACGGCACAAGGTGGAGAGGTCATAACGGATAATTTCAGAGGGTATACCACAAAGATCGAGACGCCCCTCTCCGTGTGGCGTTCCATCGCGCGCGGCGAAATTTCCGGGCCAGACGCGCTGTTTCGCCGGCAGTACAGAGTTCTCGGTGATTTTAACCTTATGCTGCGCTGGGACGCGCTGTTCGGCGGACCTGTCCATCGAGGATCGACGGCCGGTAAGCGGCGGCGCAAGCCGAACATGGCCATATTGCTGGTCCCTTGGATGATAATTTGGACAGTCGTCGCGATACACGCAACTATCGGCGGCGTTGCCGGTATCGTCGCGGTGGCCTCCGTTCCGCTGCTCTGGCTCGCCTTCAAGCCTGTTATCTTTGAGCGGATAAGCGTTGCGGCGGTCGCCGGACTGTCGCTCGCCGCGTTGCTTGGCGCGGACGCGCGCGTCGTCGTCCCAGCGGGCTACGGGATATCCGGCTTGATGTGGCTTGCGGGCGCGTTTACAAAAACTCCGCTGACAGCGTATTACAGCGCGGCCGCTTATGGCGGTGAAGAAGCGTTCGCCAATCCGTTGTTTATGCGGACAAATCGCATTCTGACCGCCGCTTGGGCCGTGCTGTTTTTCGTCACCCCGATCTGGATGCGCTTCCTGACGGGAACGCGCGCGGCAGTCTACACAGGCATAATAAGCGTCGCTTGCCCAGTCTTTATGGGGGCCTTTACGGCGTGGTTTCAAAAATGGTATCCGGCACGGTGGGCAAGAGTGGGCTTATAGCCGCTTATCCACCCCACGGCCAGCCGGGATACGCTCCTAAGAGCTCCCTGAAGCGAAATACGAGACCGTTGCCGGCGAAGAGGATTATCGCGGATCCCGCCGCCAGAAACGGCCCTAGCGGTATTGCGTCCTTGCGTTTGAGTCTTTTCGCGATCATCAGCGGCAGCACTACAATCCCGCCCGCTACGAACCCAGCATAAAGGCTGAACGCGCAATATCTCCACCCGACAGCCCCGCCAATCCCGCACATTAAAATGGCGTCTCCCCAGCCCATGCCGCCACGGCTGACGATGATTATCAAGGATATAACGCCAAATCCCAGCGCCGCTCCTAAGACACCGTCCAGCACGGCCGGCCACCCGCCAGCGAAACGCACCGCCAGTCCCGCAACTCCTAGCGCGAGCGCCCACGCGTCATATATGAAACCGCTCTCTATGTCGGTGAGGGAGTTGAAGAGAGAGAAACACAGAACGATGAGCGACATGCAAAACGCCGCGCTAGCCCCCCATCTCGCGAAAAGGGCGGCGCAAAGCAACCCGGAGACGACCTCCGCGGCGATATGTCTTGGGTAGATTCGCGCTCCGCAGACGCGGCATCTTCCTCGCAGCGCGATATACGAGATTATCGGCACGAGGTCGCGAACGCTCAGAATCTCGCCGCAGGAATCACACGCGGAACGCTCAAGGCCCCACCACCTCTTCCCCGCCACTGTCCTCATCGCGGCCGCGTTGATAAACGATCCCAGACACGCTCCGCAAATAAAAACCGCTATCCCCGATAAGATATAGTATACTCTTACATAAAGCTCCAAACCAAACACCCCTTTAGGAAGGAGAGATAATTATGCCGATAATCCATGTGGACATGATCAAAGGACGTTCAAGCGATTCCAAACGCACGTTCGCAACCGAGGTAACCGAGCTGGCCTGCAGATGCTTCGAAGTCAAACCAGCACAGGTTAGGGTTATCTTTCACGAGATACCCAGGGAGAACTGGGCGGTCGCCGGAACACTCTTCTCTGACAAGGAGGAGAGTCCCAGCGCATCCTAACGGCCATAGTATTCCTTGAATCTTCTATGTTGCGCAAGCCACTGATCAGGAGCTTCGAGTACCATCCGCTCCACCTCGCGGTTTATCCTCCCCGTGATATCGGCGATGGTGGCATCCCGGTTGCCGCACGGGCTCCACTCTATGGGGTCACCGACGCGGAGCAGGTGTTTGCACGGCGACGCCGATATCCTTCGCGAGAATATCGGAACGAGCGGTTTTTTCGTAAGATACGCAAAGACCGCCGCGCCAGGCGAGGTGGACGTCTCCAAGCCGAAGAACATTACCGGTATTCCGCTTGCGCCTCCATGCTGGTCGGGCAGTATCCCCAAAAACTCCCCCCTGCGCAGCACGGCGGCAGCCCTGATCATCGGCACGCTCTTAGGCATGCTCCTCACTCCGACCCTGGACCTCATGCGTTCGATCATGCCGTGGTCATCCGTCTCCTGAACGATTGCCGTGACCTTGTATCTCCTCTGAGCCAACCAAGCCGCAACGAGTTCCCAGTTGCCAACGTGTCCGGTTAGCAGTATCGCCCCGCGGCCGTCCAGGGAATCGAGAAGCGACGAATTCTCGGCGTCAACCCATTCAAGGGCCAGCCTGGGATCTCTCTGGAGCATCGTGAATTCTATGCCAGTCCGGACGAGATGCTCATACGTCCCCTTCAGGATGCGTCTCCGCTCTGAGCGGCTCGCGCGCGGCAGGGCTATTTCGAGATTCTTCATCGCGACACGCCGCCTGGGCGCTATGAGCCTCAAAGGCATGGAGAGCGCCGCGGCAAGAAGATTCGCCCTGATACCGGGGCGAAGCAACTTTGACAGCGCGGTCGCCACCGCCTCCTTCCAACTCACAGCCGCGGAAGACCCGCCTTAGGTATAACCGGCGGCAAAGGCTTATCCGCGGCGACGCAGAAGGCGGAAGTCCTTTTTGCCCACGCGCACCTGAACGTACCCTCCCAGGAGGACATCCCCCGGAGTTATCAGCCTGGTCTCATCCGCCTGTCTTTCACCGTTGAGATATACTCCACCCTCCCTTATCTTCCTCTTAGCCTCTCCCTTCGACGAGACTCCACCGGATGCGACGAGCCCATCGGCGAGGGATATCGGGATTGTGATATCTCCAGTCGGTATCTCCGCGGCAAGGGTGTCGAGCAGCTCGGACGACGCCGATCTGACGTCGGTCTCGCCGAACAGAATCGCGCTTGCGTCACGCACTCGACGCGCGATGTCCGCGCCGTGAACCCGCTCAGTCATCTCGAAGGCAAGCCTCCGCTGGAACTCTCTCCGCTCCGGATGTGCCGCGTGATCCGCCGCGAGAACCGATATCTCATCCAGGCTCATGAAGGAATATACCCTGTGCAGACGCTCGATGTCGCGATCGTCAGCGTTGATCCAGAACTGATAGAACTTGTACGGGCTCGTTCTGTTCGGATCGAGGTACACAGCCCCTTCTTCGGACTTGCCAAACTTTTCCCCCGATGCCGCCAGCAGGAGCTGAAACGTTATGCCGTAGGCGGCGCCGGATCTGCGCTTTCGTATTAGATCCATGCCCCCTATGATGTTCACTCGCTGATCGTTGCCACCCATCTGAAGGCAGCAGTTCATCTCACTGTACAGATGGTCGAAATCCTCCGCTTGCAGCAGCAGATAGGACAGTTCCGTGTATGTTATGCTCTTTTCGGGGTCCTCTATACGGCTTCTGACATAGTCCCTGTTGATCAAAAAGTTCACTGGAAAATATTTGCCGGTGTCTCTCAGAAATTCGATAAACCCTATCTTCGAAAGCCAATCGTAGTTATTGGCCATGATCGCTGAGTTCGACCCGCGGTCGAAGTCGAGAAATTTCGCGAGCTGACCCTTTATGCAGTCGACGTTATGCTGAACCTGATCCACTGAGAGCAGTCCGCGCTCCTTCGTCTTGCCTGACGGATCCCCTATCAGTCCGGTTCCGCCACCTGCCAGGGCTATCGGGCGATGCCCCAATCTCTGAAGCCACGCCAGCCCCATTATCGGTACCATGTTACCGACGTGCAGGCTGTCAGCGCTCGGGTCAAAACCGACGTACCCCGCGACCATCTCGTTCTCCATCTTCCGGCCCAGGTCCTCCGGACTGCTGCACCACTCGACGAATCCCCGCCCGGACATTATCTCACAAAAGTTTTGAGGCATGATCTCTCTCCCTCGCCGCAAGCCAGCCAACTTGGCGGACCGCTCGCATGATTTCAACACAACTACCGCGCGGAACGGACACTATTCCAACGCGGATCAGAGGCAACCCGTACCCATATATCTCAATAATACCACAGAGCGTGACCACCCATCTCCTTGTCCCACACCACGAACAACTTGCCCATGTCATTCATGGTTTCGCGGAGCCGGTTCGTCGATTCGTTGTCAACTATGTCGTCTCCGTCGGGATTCAGTATCGCGTTTATGGATGGCATCTCCGCGAGAATCATCCCTAGCTTAGGCAGATCGAGAAACATCCATCCGAGCGCCGACGCCTCCGCCGAGAGCAGGCGCGGAATATCGGGATTTCTCTCGGCGTTCGGCTCTGTCAAGCCTATCACCGTATTTTCGTCGTTCCTAACCGCGATGATGGTAAACGGCATGTCCGTCACGCCTCCGTGCTCGTACCCCTGGACCTCTTTCAACTCCGCTCCAAAGAAGAGGTCGGACCAAAACCTCTCTATCAGCTTTATGGACTCATCTCCCCTGCCAGGCAGGTCAAGCACAAGGCCAGGGAGGTCAAACCACAGTATCTGAGTATTTCCTCCAACCGAAAAGACAATGGGGCCGGACAACAGGCTCTGGATCTCCGATCTCCTCATACCCAGCCGCTGAAATTGATCCGACATGTAACGTATGGGGGGCGGAAACGAGGAGACATCCCTGGGCGCGGAGAGGCTTATTCCGAAGGACGCTATCAGTGGATCTGGGATGAACAATTCATTCGCGGACCAGTCATGCTCTCTGGCCGCCTTTAGAAATCGTCCGTCGGTCAGGCTTTCGACGCCCTTTACCCTCCACAGTATGCGTCCCAGCCGCATACCCAGTTCGTCAGCATCTTCCGACGATCTCCACGACAACTCCACCTCAAGCGGGATGGCTGTCTTCTCTCCCTCCGACGTCATCGAGTGAATCACCCCGCCGTCCGAGAGCTTCATCCTTCCATCCCAGTCACCCTCAATGCTCCAATTTCCTCCCTTGCCCCTCGCGCGATCTGCCAAGCTCTTGCCAGCGTGGTCCAGTATCTTCTCCATGTCGTAGATGGAGTCCGAAATATAGGCTGATTCGCCGAGCAGTCCAACGTAGAGAGGAGCGGAGATATTGTCCGCAGTCACCTGGATGGCGCCGCTCAAATCCGTGACGCGCACTTCCGGGTTGTCGAAGCACAAGAACCACCTGTGAGGAAGGTCGCCCGAGATCAGTACGGCGTATTCTTCGGAAGAGACTGTGAACGCGCCGTAAACGGCAAGCCCGTTTTTGCGCTCCGTTACCACGACGGCAGTCCGATCCGACGAGTTCAGCAGCGGGATTACGGACGCGACCGGCGAAATTCCTACCGGAGATATAACCGAACTCTCAGAGAACAGCCGAGCCGCGTACAGGGGAAACTCCGCGCCAGAGGAGCTCATAATTATGAACGGCGCGCTGGGGTCAGGCGGTGGCAGGGTGGAGAGGAGATCTAATGACACCCATCTCCTCTCCGTCCCTATCATTGAAAAAGCGGCGAGCAGCGGGACAACCAGCAGAGCCGCCAGAAGGCAGACGAGGATGACCTCGGGGTTGACGTGACTCTCCAGTTTTTCCTGTCGCCGGATGTTATTGGAATTTAGGCTGCGCTCTTGGCTCACCGTTTCATGTTCCTGGCAGATCGAAGAATCATCCGGGTCGATTCGAGCAACGGCATAAGCACGGAAAAGTCGCCTAGCGCGGCACATATCTCACGGAGCGACTCGGTTTCAGAAGATATCTCACTCAACATGGTCATCACGGCTTCGCGGTCCATAATCTCTCTTGGAACCGCTTGCCCAGGCGCGGCCGGAACGACCTCGTCCCTGCGGTCCAGGCTGTACGAAACGCCGGCGCTCGGAGCGGCCGCACCGTATCCGAGGTCCCTGATCCCAGTCGCGAGCGACTCGGATGACCTGGGTTCACCGTGGGTTACGAAGAAGACAGTCCCGTGATTAAAACTCCCTGCCCACTCCAGCAGATCGTTCCTGTCTCCGTGCGCGGAAAACCCCCCCAGTGTGTGCAGCTTTGCGCCGACGGCAATATCCTCGCCGGCTATTCTGACCTGTTTCTCGCCGTCAATTAGGCGTCTGCCAAGCGTCCCCTTGGCCTGATATCCTACAAAAAACACGACGCAGTCTTCGTTCCACAAATTGTGTTTAAGGTGGTGCAATATCCTGCCCCCGTTGCACATGCCGCTGCCGGCTAGCACTATGGCATGTCCGGTCTCATTTATAGCCCTGGACTCGCCGGCGGCGGACGTATACTTCAATCCCTCCGGACAGAACGGGTTCTGTCCAGCCCGTGCGTACTCTCTCATCTCGCGGGAGAGCAGGGGAATATATTTCTCATATATCCTGGTTGCCCTCTCGCCCATCGGCGAGTCGAAGTATATCGGCGGAGTCCTCGGAAAATCGCCGGACCTCTGAAGGCGGAGTATCTCGTAGAGCACTCTCTGCGCCCTGTCCACGACAAACGTCGGAATCAGTATCTTTCCCTTCGATTGAATCGCTGCCCCGAGCTCGCGGCGAAATTCCCGCCGCGTCTCCTCCAGACTCTTGTGGGCCCTGTCTCCGTAGGTGGACTCTATAACAACGTAATCCGCTTCCTCTATCACCGTCGGCGAACGGCCGATCGCGCTCTCCTTAGGCCCCATATCGCCGGAGAAGACGATCTTCACCGATCTCCCGGCGTCGTTCAGCCATAACTCAGACATAGCCGCCCCGATAATGTGTCCCGCGTCCCGGAAACGGAGGAAGACCTCTGGCGTCACTTCGACCCGGTCATCATAACCGGCATA
Organism: Synergistaceae bacterium; assembly: GCA_031268885.1. Classification (GTDB taxonomy): domain Bacteria; phylum Synergistota; class Synergistia; order Synergistales; family Synergistaceae; genus JAIRWR01. Next base: position 7,271 of record JAIRWR010000048.1, on the reverse strand, counting down.
CTCAAATCGTTTGAGCGTATCCTCGACATCCCGCTCGTCGAAGGCCGGACGAACGGGCGGCAGACCCTTGCGGGAATTTTTTCTCGTGCGCCACTCCGCATCCTCGGCCATGAGCTTGACGGTGTCCCTCAGTAACACTGCCGCCAGGTCTATCGTCGGATCCGTCGCCCATATCCGTCCCTTGAAGCCGTTCTTGACCAACTGCGGCAGACGGCCGCTGTGATCAACATGAGCATGAGTAAGCACTACCGCATCGATGGCGGATGGCGCAAAGGGGAACGGAGCGGCATACAACCGGTCAGAGTCAGCGCCCTGACGCATTCCGCAATCGACTAAGACCTTACTCCCGCCTACTTCAAGCAAGTATGAAGAACCGGTAACTTCGCCGGCTGCGCCGTAAAATGTTATTCTGGCGGACGACACCGAGAACGCCTCCCTGGCTCACGACGCCCTCGTTTAATGAGGGCGCGGCATAGGCTAAACTTAAGATATAACTGTCATCAAGTATATCTCCTGCGCCGTATTTTGCAATATCTCCGCGCTATCCCCAAGCCTAAAGGTTACGGAAGCCTCTTTGAACAGGCGCGACTATCCTCAGGCGTGCTCTGACGTTTCCGTTGCGGGGTATCCCGCGGAGGACGTTTATGGAATCCGGCTGGTCAATCAATAATAAATCAGATTAGAACCGCTCCCCTGGCAGAGCCCTCAGATGGCTGCCTGACGTTTTGACATCCTCCACTCTGAAGAAGGCGAGGATATCCAGCAACTGCCCCGAGAGCATCGAGAGATGTTCCGCTCCCGTCGCTATGCGCCCTGAAGCGTTAGAGACGTCGGCAACGCCGGACCTTATGTTATCACCAGCCTCGGCAGTGTTTACTACCTTCGTCGCTATGTTCTGCACCGCCTCGGCAATCTCTTCGCTGGACGCGGCCTGTTCCTGCGAAACAGCGGCGAGATCCTGAGTCGCCGCGGATATGCCCTTGAGATAGGATAACATGCTCTTTAATATCTCCTCTATCTCGCGCGACAAGCCCGAAGCCTCCTGCGACACCTTCGCGTTGCCAAGCGAGAGGTTCACAACGCGGTCGAGATCGCCGGTTATCGTCTTGGCAAGCTCCTCTATGTTCTTTGCGGCTACGTTGCTGTCCTCGGCGAGCTTTCGAACCTCCTCCGCGACTACGGCAAATCCTCTGCCCGCGTCTCCGGCGCGAGCCGCTTCAATTGCGGCGTTCAACGCCAATAAGTTGGTCTGATCGGCGATTCCTCCGATCTGAGAGACAAAACTCTGTATCTGGCGAGTCCTGGCGCCCAGCTCCTGAACACTCTGAGCTGCGTCGGAGGCGTTCTTCGCGACTCCATCTATGCCGTCCACCGCCCGGCGGACAGCCGACATTCCGTTTTCTCCCGCCATCATGGCGTCGTCAACCTGCCTCGCGATATCTGTGCCCTTCTCGGCTGTGGCCTGTGCTCCAGCCGCGACCTCCTCCACTGACGCGTTGACCTCCTCGCCGGTAGACGCGAGGATATTGAGGTTCGAGCCCATCTCATCCACACTCGCTCGGAACTCGCCGAGAGCCGAATTTGTCTCCTCCGCCAGCGACGAAAATTCTTGAGCGGTCTCGGCGATACTGCGGCTCGCTTCCTTGACGGAACCTATTATGCCCTTGAGATTGTCAGCCATGCCCTGGAGTCCCCTGCCCATCGAGCCGAGTTCGTCCTGACCCGCCGTCGGGAATGTACTCACAAGATCTCCGTCGGAGAAGACCTTGACGCACTGCTGTATTTTGGATATCGGACCGGTGATCAGTCTGGAAACGATAACTCCGAACAGAAGTCCGGTCAGCATGGCGGTAATAGAGGATACCACTATTCTCAGCACTCCATCAGACGCGGTCTTTTGCGAAGCCTCATTGATCTGGTCGCAGTTTCTGATTAGCTCCTGCACGAGCCTATCGAAGGCGGCCATGTATTCGTCCTCGGCGTCGGATATATCCCCCCCGCTTCTCATGCGCTTATTCAGCTCTTCCAATCTGTCCGGGATCTTGCCTATCGCTACCGCTTCATCCCTGAGGCTTGCAGTCTTATCCCGCACCTTGTATAACTCCGCGAGCAGGCCTTTTTCTGTCTGAGTCATGTTCGTCTTCTCATATCGGCCGAACATCTCGTTGGCGAGTCTTCGATTCCCCTCTATCTTGTCCTCCAAGTCCCTCATTTCGTCTTCATCGACGGCGCTTATCAGGCTCAGAATCTCCCGCCTGCTATGAACCGCCAAAGTTTTGGTCTCCGAGATCCATATCGCCGGTAATACGTAATCGTTATACATGTTGTTCATTCCGCGCGCAATGCTCACACTTGTCCTATACCCGGTGACGGAGACAATCAACGTCAGAACTACCATAAAACAGACAAGTAGCAGGATCTTGACCGATGTTCGGAAATTCCTAAACCACTGCATAATAATCCTCCTAGGTTTATAATTGTTTTATATAGCTAGACTTTAGAGTCTCCGCTTAGAGGCCCGGACGGATGAAGGCAAAGACTTGAACTCCGCTAGAACCCGCACTCCGAAATAACAAGACGCCATTTCAGCGCTTCTTCGAAATATGTATAATTGAGAACTCAGCCTCGCTCGATGGGATTCTATCACCTGCTCTGTTGAGAGTCAACGCGCGGACAAATATTTGACATGCCATATTAAGTCATTTCAGGGTGAAATAACTTAAATATTAAGAAATTAGGGGGTTATTTTTTTGATAAAAAAAACAAAGCCGCGGTATGGAAAGTGAACGATACATCATGCGCACATCCAACCCAAGCAGCCTTGAGACAGACTATCCGGGGATGATCCCTGTCGCGCTACAGTCCAAGCAGAGACTCAATAATCTCCTTTGGCTGTTCCCCCGTCAGCATTCCTATGATCCTTCCGCATCGCATGGCAACAATAGTAGGGTTGACCGATATACTCAGCCTGGCGGCTATCTCAGGGTGCTTATCGATATCGACGCGGCCGACGATTATATCCCCTCTCTCCCTGTCTATCTGATCCATTATGCTTCGAACCTTTCGGCACTTGGGGTTTGCCTCTGTGCCAAAGTCGATCAGCATCTTGATTTCCTGCTGTATTACAGTTCTTTCGAAGTTCTCGCTCGTTATCGTTCTAACAGTCAACACAGATCTCCTCCTCGCTATAAGTTGAGATAGCACTGATCAAATCACAAATACGGGCTCTCTTGGCTCCACACATCCATACATTAAGGTAAATTATGAGTAAAATAAAATCCAATGTCAACCCTCGTTACAGTACAGTCGGGCAGACTAATCAAAACCGTTCAGCATGTGGTATGACTGAATTTACAAACTTCAGGTCAGGTTTACAGTTTTCACTTTCAAATTGAACATGTGAGTGATAGCAATATTTTACGGCGTCTGATGCGTCTGCCGACTGTACTGTAACGACTAGGGAGCTATTTTTCTCAAATCTGTCGCATAGTGGTCTTGACAATTGGGACCACCTCATTGGAACCCGGTGGATGTTAATCGCATCTATGCATCTGGCGCGAACACGAAAACACAATCGTCAACTTATGCCGCTGAAAAAGATGACCGAAGTGATTCGGACAGACCTAATGAAGGTCGTGCGAGCGAGATGATGGTTGCGTAATCAAAAGCTTATACAGTAAGTTTAAGCCCCTGTGCTTGATGCGGGTCATCAAGGGTAGGGGCTTTTGTAATCAGTCACGCGATACGGATAGCCCTGTTCGGCGAGAAACAATTGCCTATGAGCAGCGAATCCCTCTTCGACTGTGTCGGACGTGACGAGCGTATAGAACCAAGCTCGATTTTCTCCTGGCTTCGGACGAAGAATTCGGCCAAGACGTTGTGCCTCCTCTTGCCTCGACCCGAATGTCCCGCTTATCTCAATAGCAACATTCGCATCGGGCAGGTCTATTGCGTAATTAGCGACTTTGGAGACTACAATAATCGAGAATTCACCTTTTCGAAAACTCTGATACAGTTCGTCGCGTTTCGTGCTTTTGGTTTTCCCTGTAATAAGCGGAGCGTTAAGCAGTTTTGCTATCTCTGCTAATTGATTTATATAGAGCCCGATAATTAAAATATGTTTTCCCGTGTGTTCGGTTAATAATTTTTGCAATGCGACAAATTTATTGGGATTCTCGGCGGCAATACGGAATTTTTGACGTTTATCTGCAACCGCGTAATCCATACGCATACTGTCCGCGAGCGAAACCCTAACCTCAAAACATTCTACCGTCGCGATATATCCACGCTTTTCGAGTACTTTCCACGGAACTTCGTATCGTTTCGGTCCAATTAAAGAGAATACATCGCTCTGCAATCCGTCTTCCCTGATAAGAGTGGCAGTTAGGCCAAGCCTGCGTTTCGACTGCAATTCAGCTGTCATTCTGAAAACCGGTGCTGGAAGCGTGTGTACCTCATCGTAAATAATCAATCCCCATTCGCGGCTATTTATCAATTCACGGTGTTTTTCGGACACGCCAAGTATTTGATATGTTGAAATGGTTACAGGTTTAATTTCCTTTTTGTCACTGCTATATTCTCCGATTTGGTCCGCGGTAAGCGTTGTTTTGTTAACGAGTTCTGAAATCCACTGCCGTATGGCGGTTATCGCGGTTGTAAGAATAAGAGTTTCGGTTTGAAGTTTTGCCATAGCGGCAATTCCGACAATAGTTTTTCCGGCGCCGCACGGAAGAACTATCACACCGTGACCACCGCGGGATTCGCCATTTGCGTGAAAAATATCGACTGCTTCGATTTGGTAAGGGCGAAGCGTAAACGTCGCGCCCGAAAGGGCGTTGTCTCGCAACTCGAATGACAGTGAGGCGGCATCGCGATACCCCGCTAAATCCTCCGCGGGATATTCAGCGATGATTAGCGCCTGCTTTATATGGCCGCGGTATGCGATATCTACAACAAATGCCGTATCGTCAATGCGTGACAACAGATATGTGGAAACTTGCTTTGAATTTGCTATCTCAGTGGCAATATACTTGTCGTCACAACGAAGCACAAATTTTCCGTTTTCAATTAAGAGCTTAACGCGACCATACCGTTTTCCCCAATCAAGAATACGATTTATAACTACGCCGGGTAATTCGTGCTTCGCGAACTGACGTAGTTCGTCAATTACCTGCTCTGCCGAAATGCAGGCTGACGCCGCATTCCAAAGTGATAGCTGTGTTAACTTGTATGTGTGGATATACTCTGGACTCTTTACCATCTCCGCAAAGCCCGCAAGCGCGTCACGCGCTTCTTCAAACATAGGATTATCAGTTTCAAGTAGTATTGTTAAATCACTTTGCACGATTATACAGCCTTTGTTTTCATATAACATCCTGGCATAATCTCTCGTTTTTTTCGATGATTTTTTTAATACTCCCTGTTCTATCTCCGTCAATGATCACTGCTTCACTTACGCGACCTTTAATGAACTCGCCGATGCCCTTGTAGTGGATTACTTCCTCCAACAACGCTTTGTCATCACACTCCAGTATTGTCACTCGACGCAAACGGATACGACCAAACTGTTTTTCCCAATCGTCAAGCGCGCGTAAAACATTGTCCGGCAACACTTTGTGCGACGAAGAAAGATGCTTGCGCAGGTAGTCAACATTTTTTCCAGTGTCCTTTGCCCTGACCACAGTATCGAAATCAAGTTTGTAAATTGTGACCTCTTTCGTTTGAGACACCTTAGTAAAAAAACGTTCAAAAAACATTTCCTGTTTTAGCCGGTCTGCGCTTTCAGGAACTACAATTGTAAAGTCGGGCAAAACCGTAAAGCCTATAGCCGATTTTAATATAATAGGAGTCATTGGTTTATAATCATCCGTAAGATGGAGTACATACGCACCGAGTGGATTAATTCTAAATGCGGTTGGACGTAACCTCGAACATTTATCATAACGCTCCTGGATTTTTTCCCAAGCAATATCAATTATGCCCAATGCGCCGAGAAAAGACAGTATGATAAATATTAATGGGTGTTCATAGTATTCCCACTCCACTCCATAATGATCATTGCCCGTTTCAACAATATAACTCTCGTCTTTTCTTGCAAAGCTTTTATTAACGAGCTGAAGGTACCGCTCAAATTCCGCTGTATAAATTGGCTTGCCAATGGGGCATCTCTTCAATTCCTCAATGAGATTTTGCCGTGCTTCAAACGCGTGGCGCCCTCGTTTTGACTTTATGCCGGACATAATTGAGATTTCATCGAAAGTTTTACTCTTTAAGTAGTTGTCCAGTAAGTTTGAAATCAACTCTGGGATAGGCATAGAGAGTAGCTTCAAAGACTTTGCCCCTGGAACGCATTGCCCTTCCGATAAAGCCAATAAGCCACCGATTGAGCAGAGCATAGTAAGCGGGAATGTGACAAGCAACTGGTCTGTTGTGCGAACCTGAGAAGGAGTTAAATCGCTCATTTCGGCAAACTCCGCGTATCCACAGTATTCAATCAGCTTAACAGCTGATGATTTGCTTAGCACCCCGCGCCCGGTCGTAGATAATTTGTTTGAGTTGCAATATTTTACAATGCTTGTGAAGTCTTGACTTCTATCCTCGCGCGAGAAGAACTTCACATACGCAGACACGTCAGAATACTCACGCTTCATCTCTCCTATGATTTGGAGCATTTCATCTTTGAAAAAACTCATTCCATTGCGCGGGAATAACAACCATAGTTTTGAGTCCGTTTCGGCAAATAGTTTTTTGAACCTGTCAAGCCCGGCATATGAGTAGCTGTAGCAATTGCTCTTATGTTTCTCAGGCAATCCATACTCCTCCGCAACTAAATCTGCCCAATTTCTACTTTCATTTCCACCACTCCACAAATGAATAGAAGCGATCTTTCTCTCGGCCATAGAAAGATTATTCCATATTTCACCAAATCTGTTTGGAGCCGAATAGTAACCATTAAGGACTGACACCAAGTCATCTTTTTGTGAATTTTTCACACTACTATAAATTGATTTACTTGCGATAAATGCTAAGTGCCGCAATGAACCGAGTTTTCCCTTGTCACCAATCGGTAGAAGTGACAACGTTTCCACAATTTGTTTCATAATTGTTCCTCTTCCCCCGCAGGCTTATCTGTCAGCACCTCGCCGCTAACCATATCTCGCAAATACTCCCGGATCTGGAGAGTTCAAAGTTCTCACATTAAGAAGTTGAAAAGCCTTCTATCGATGTATATAATCCTTTAGTACACCACTACGAAAGGAGGTTGCCATCGG
>JAIRWR010000041.1 GCA_031268885.1 Synergistaceae bacterium | reverse complement strand
AGCTATCGGGCAAGCTGTAAACAACTGTGTGGAGAGGGGTATCTTGGCCGAATTTTTACGGGTAAACGCCTCGGAGGTGATAAATTTGCTGACAGCGGAGTTCAAGATGGAAGAAGCCGTTAAAGTTTGGAAGGAAGAGGGTATAGAAATAGGCATAGAGAAGGGTCTAGAAATAGGCATGGAGAAAGGTATGGGAAAGGGCATGGAGAAGGGCATAGAAATAGGCATGGAGAAAGGTATGGGAAAGGGCATAGAGAAAGGCATGGAGAGGGGCAAATTTGAGGTCGCTCGAAAAATGCTTGCTCGCGGAATGTCAGTCGGCGACATTGTCGAAATGACCGGACTAAACGAAAAAGACGTACTCTCGCTCTAAAAGCGATTCACTGTTTCCGCACGCCGCTGTGTTATGCATTGCGCCAACGTTGTGTGACATTCGGTTCAGATTAAGAGAATATTTTCAGTCTCAGGTCGGACATATCAGAATTTTTTTCATGAGTATGAGTTCCACCGCAATAAACTTATTATACCTAAATTTACCAAGAATTCATTTTAATTCTGAATAAGGTAGTGAATGAGTATTGAAAAAAACAAAATTAGCTCCTATTGCTTTATTTGTTTATAGCCGCCCCGATCACCTGAAGCGTACAGTAGAGGCGCTTGCCGCAAACACCTTGGCTGCCGAGAGCGAGCTTATTATCTTTTCAGATGGTCCTAAGAACGATGACGTAATCAGCAGGGTTGAGCAGGTTCGCTTATTTATTGATAAAATTAAGGGATTTGCGTCAATTCGAACTATTAAAAGAGAAAAGAATATGGGTCTTGCAAACTCGATAATAACAGGTGTTACTCAAGTTATAAATGAATATGGCAAGATAATAGTTCTTGAAGATGACTTAGTTACCAGTAAGTTTTTCTTAGATTATATGAACGATGGTCTCGATTTATACGAAAATAACAGGGAAGTTTCTAGTATAAATGGATTTATGCATCCATTGAAGGTCTCTTCAACGCCGATCCCGGAAAGTTATTTTCTGCCTCATAGCGATTGCTTAGGTTGGGGAACGTGGAAGCGTGTTTGGGATAATTTTAACAGTGATGCCTGCGTACTCCTCAAAGAATTAAAAAAGAGAAAACTCGTTGATAAATTTGATTTTGATTCGTCGTATCCTTATACTCGTCTGCTAAAACAGCAGATAAAAGGCAAGGTTGATTCATGGGCAATACGATGGTACGCGACAAATTTTTTATTGGATTTAAAAGGTTTGTACCCAGGAAAATCCCTAGTCCAGCATATTGGATTTGATAGCTACGGAACTCATTGTGGTGAATTTAATAATAGTGACGAATTATTTAATTCATCTTTGGCTGAATCTTACAATAAAATCCAGAAGGTGGCAGTAAAAATTGATCCTGTTTTGTATGGTTATCTCAGAGACTATTATAAGCGTATATTTTCACGAAGAAACGCTGTGATTGAATTTATATTTGATATCGTCCGAACCATTCTTCCAAAGCCGATTTTGCGTTTTACAAGAAAAATTCGCGTGAAGAGACATCATAGATCCTGAAATTTCAGCTAAGATTATAGTCGTAATGAAGATGCTTGATACTACTACAATATTACAGGTTTTATAAAGATTTCGCGGCTATAAAAACAATGTCAACAGGTTCTGGAAAATGTGCGAAAAACGCTTAACCTGTTGACATTGGCCATAAAACTCCCCGGTCTCAGAATTCTGGGGAGTAAAGAGGAGCCCAACCTCCGCCGAGGGCCTTGAACACTCTGACAATGTTCGACGTCATCTGTCCGCGGCTCACTGTATACTGATCCTCCAGTGAGAGCAGTGCCTGTTGAGCTCCTATCACGTTGCTGAAGTCTGTGAGTCCGCTGCGATACTTGTCGTTTGCCACGGCTAAGGCGTTCTGAGCCGCCGCGATGCCGGATTTGAGCGATTCATTGCGTTCGAGTTCCTGAGCGTTTGCCGCGAGCGCGTCTCGCACCTCGGACACTGCCCCAAGCACCGCACCCTCGTATGCCGCCAGCAGTTGCTCCTCCCTTGCGGACTGAACCTCGATGTTTCTCCTTATCGACTCGCCGTGAAATATCGGCAGCGTTATCCTGGGGCCAAAGCTGAAACCAAAGCTGTCTCCCGCGAAGAGGCTTCCAATCGACAGCGACTCCAGACCTATGGAACCGACCAGAGTGAACCTGGGCAGTCGGTCGAGTTCCGCGGATCTTTTGCGTGACGACTGTGCCGCTAGCGCCCGCTCGGCGGATCTTATATCCGGCCTCTGGCGGACGGCGTCCGCCGGAATACCAACGAGATTCACGGAGGATGGTTCGGGAAGAGCGCCAGGTTCGTTTAAGATCTCCTCCAGACTGCCGGGCACGAGGCCGGCCAGAATCGCAAGCCCGTTCATCACCGCTTCTATGCTTGCCCGTAACGGAGGAATGCCGGCTCGCGTCTGATCGACTGTGTATTGGGCCTGACTCAACGCGAGCGAGTCCCGGAGCCCGGCCTCGTATAGGGACTTGAGCATATCACGCGTCTCCTCCTGAAGGGCCAGGTTCCTCCTCGCTATCTCCAGTCTGTCCTGGAGGGTTCGCAGAGACAGATAGTTAAGAGCAACCTCGGACGAAAGAGTCACCCACGCGGCATGCAAAGCGGCGTCCTCCGCCTCCAGAGTGGCCGCCGCCGCCCTGTCCTTCTCCTTGAGCCCGCCGAAGATGTCTATCTCCCATGACGCGTCGATTCCGAGTCTTGTGATCTCCATCTCGGCTCCCCTGTTGGCGGAGTTCTCGGACGACTCGTTTCTGGTCCAACTGTTGACATTATCGAGCCACGGCAGACGCGCCGAACGGCTTATTCCCAAGGCGGCCCTCGCCTCCGTAACCCTTGCCATCGCGGCTCTGAGGTTTCTGTTGTTCTGAAGGGATGTCATTATGAGCTCTGTCAGCCTCTCGTCGCCCAGGGTCTCCCACCAACTGCCAAGCGCGTCCGCCGACGGCGCGTTATTTATGTCGTTTGACGCGTATGGATTTTGGTATTTGAGCGCGAGCTCCGTCCATGCCATGTCCAGTTCCTGGTCCGTAAGGGCTCTCCGGCCTCTCTCCGCGAACGCGGCGCATGGCGCGAACACAATCAGCGCAGCCAAGGCCAGGGCCGCAAACAGGAGCGGAGTACGGCGGAGTTTATCTCTCGTACTGTCTTTCGAATTCATGACTTTATTCATCTCCCCTTCTCCCGCGCCGCCTCGCTTTGCGCCGCTTCGCCGCCGGAGAAAACGCGGCCGAGGAATCCCTTCACCCTCTCCCTGTTGGTCTGAAGCAGGACATACAATCCTGGGATCAGGAAGATTCCTATAACCGTGGCCAGTCCCATGCCGAAAAACATGGTAGTGCCGACGTGTCGTCTGCTGGCGGCTCCGGCTCCTGTTGCCACGAGCATCGGAGAGACGCCTATCACGCAGGTCAGCGCCGTCATCATAACGGAGCGGAATCGTTCGCGCCCAGCCTCGGAGGCGGCTTCCAGTATGGAGAGCCCTATGATGTCATGCTGTTCCTTGGCAAACTCCACTATGAGAATCGCGTTCTTGGCCGCGAGCCCGACGAGCAGCAGTATTCCGAGCTGGGCATAGATGCTTAGCGACAGCTTCATCACGGATATACCGATGAGCGCCCCCAGCAGGGCGACAGGGAGCGAGAGGATTACCCCCATAGGTACCGTCCAGCTCTCGTACTGCGCGACGAGAAACAGGTAACCGAACGCGAGCGCCGCCACGATTATGAAGAACACCTGGCCTCCCGCCTGCTGTTCCTGGTACGTCAGCCCGGACCATTCGTAGGTGTAGCCTTCGGGTAGATCCGAAGCCAGTGATGCTATGCGGGCCATCCCCTCTCCCGTCGAGTAACCGGGCGACATGAATGCCGTTATGGCAGCCGTAGGATAGAGATTGTAACGGCTTATGGCCCTTGGGGCCAGGATTCTTTTAACCGACGCGAAACTCTGCACGGGGACCCGTTCGCCTGCGGTGTTTCTGACGTATATGCTGTTCACGCTCTCCATCCTGTTCCTGTACTGCCAGTCGCTCTGGAGAATTACCTTGTTTACCTGGGTGCCTATGTTTATGTCGTTGATGTACGCCTCTCCAAAATATGTCTGAAGGGTGCCGAAGACGTTGGAGACGGAAACGCCGAGCATCTCGGCCTTGTTCCTGTCTACGTCGAGGTGGAGGTGCGGAGTGTCGGCCGTATACGAGCTGAACGCGTACATGAACTCCGGCGAGGCATTGATCCCGCCTATGAATTCGTTCATCACCTGAGCCAGTCTCTCCGGGTTGTTCTCCTGCCTCGACTGGAGGCGGACGTCCAAGCCGCCGGCTATGCCCAGTCCGTTGATCGCGGGCGGCGTGAAGATGTTTATCCGTGCCTCCGGGATTCCGGCGGCTACTCCCCTCGCCTTCGCCACTATGCTGCCGAGGCTCCTATCGGGAGTCTCCCTCTGTGACCAGTTATCGAGCGGCATTACCACCGATCCGACGTTTTCCCCCGAGTCTCCCATTATGCTGAAACCCTCTATTTTACCGACTGTAGCGACGCCTGGGATTGCGCTGACTCCTTCGATGAACTTGTTGAGGACCGCCCTCGTCCGTCCCTGAGACGCGCCCTCCGGTAACTGGATCGCGGAGAATGCGGCGCCCTGATCCTCATCCGGGATGAACGACGATCTAGTTATCCCAAGCATCCAGTACGACGCTCCGGCGACAACTCCAAAGAACAGTATGGTCAGCACGGCATAGCGGGCGATGAACATCGCCCCCGCTACATATCCCCTCGTGCAGGCCATGACAGCCTTATTGAACCACGCAAGCGGTCCCCACGTCTTTGGCTTGGCGTCTTTCAGCATGTGGGCGCACATGGCCGGGCTCAGCGTAAATGCGACGACGAGCGAGAACATGACCGCGAACGATATTGTGACGGCGAATTGACGGTAGATCTCGCCTGTGATGCCGCTCATAAACGCGACAGGCACGAATATTGCCAGGAATATGAGCGTGGTCGCGGTCATCGGGCCGGATACGTCGCGCATGGCCTGTTCCGTGGCCTCCAGCGGGGAGGTTCCGTCGCGGTCCATGATAAAGAGTACCCGCTCGACTACTATTATGGCGTCGTCCACGACAGTCCCTATTACAAGGACGAGACCGAAGAGCGTAAGTATGTTTATGCTGAAATTGAGCAGCCTGAGTCCGATGAACGTTGCCAGAACAGATATCGGAATGGCGGCGACCGGAACGAGCGTGACCCGCCAGTCCTGCAGGAACAGGTAACAGACGAGAACGACGAGCACAAAAGTCAAAAGCAGAGTCGAGAAGATCTCCGTGATCGTGGCCCTGACAAAGTCCGTCGAGTCGTAACCGATGACAAATTCCATGTCGGACGGGAGGTTCTTCGACAGTTCGTCCAGCGCGCTTCTCGTTGCGTTCATGACGTCGATGGCGTTCGCGTCCGCGGCCTGAGATATGGACATCATGGCGGACGGGGAGTTGCCGAATTGGGCGTTTACGCTGTACGACTCTGCGCCAAGGTTTATCCGGGAGACATCCTTCAGCTTTACAACTCCGCCGCGTTCCGTCGTCCTGAGCACTATCTCCTCGAACTCCTTTACGCTCCCAAGCCTCCCTCTCGCCGTGAGAGGATAGACCAGAGGGCTATTCTCGTTGCCAGGGCTCGATCCTATCGATCCTATCGACGCCTGTCTGTTCTGGCTAGATATGGCGTTTGCCACGTCACCGGTGCTCAAACCGTTCGACGCCAGTTTCTCGGGATTGAGCCAGACCCTTATGCTGTAGCGCGCGCCAAAAACCTCCACGTTTCCTATGCCCGGAACGCGATTTAAGACGTTGCTGACATTGTTGTAAACATAGTCGGTCATAAAGAGGCTGTCCCTCGTCCCGTTCGGTGATACCAGGGCGATGAAGCCCAGGTTGTCGGAAAAGCTGGTGTTGGCCGTTATACCCCTCTGCGTCACCTCCGCCGGTAGGAGCGGCGACGCCTGCTGAATCCTGTTCTGAACCTTAACGAGCGCCATGTTCGCGTCGGTTCCCGTTCTGAACGTGATAGCGAGCGAGTAGATGCCGGAGCTGCTGGACGTCGAATTCATGTATATCATGTCGTCGACGCCATTTATTGCCTCTTCCAGGGGAGCGGCGACTGAATTGGCGAGAGTTTCGGCATCCGCCCCGGGAAAGCTCGCGAAAACCCTGATCTGTGGCGGGGCCACGTCCGGATACTGTTTGACGGGCAGGCTCATCGCCGATATTCCGCCGGCTATCATCAACACACAGGCTATAACCATCGCGAATCTCGGACGGTTTATGAAGAATTTAGAGAACATGGATTTATTGGCCCTCCGTGCCAGATGGCGTCTCTCTCAGCGGCTGGAGGTCGTAACCCGACTCCATGGCGAGTTCAGCGGGAGTCTTATCCTCATCGCCGGCCCCAACCGGCAGTGGGCTTACCACAATCCCAGGCCGCACTGACTGCAATCCCCTCACTATGATCGTCTCCCCGGCATTCAGGCCTGAGACGACCTCTCTCATCGTTCCAACCTCAGCGCCCAGCCCGACTGGCCGGACACTTACCGTGTTGTTCGCGTCAACTGCGTACACATAATCGCCGGATGAGCCGGACATTATCGCCTCCTGCGGCATGATCACGGCTACGCGCCTCTCCATTGGCCTGGTGCGAACCTGCACCATAGCGCCCGGCACGAGAATGCCGGATTTGTTCTCGAATCGCAGACGCATCGTTATTGATCCTGTTCTTGAGTCCATAGTGTTGTCCTCGAAATCGCG